>NZ_JBOEQF010000850.1:0-794 GCF_050689315.1 Aerococcus sp. L_32 | reverse complement strand
TCATCTACTTGGTCTAAGGGTAAGCTCGTTCCTTTTAGCGGTTTGATTAAAGCTTCATCACTAACTGCTTGCGTTTCAGTTGCTACAGGTGTCGGTTTTGATGGTTCATTGTCCTCTTTAGCATCCCCGTCCACATCATCACCTAAACCAAAGATAAAGGTTAGGACTGTACCCGTAATAAAGGCTGCTGAAATACCAATCACATATTGTGGAATTGGTGCGTAAGCTGGGATTGTTAAAACAGAGTTAAAAGCATATGAAGTCATCTGTGTACCTAAAGCGCCTAAGATTCCCCCACCAACAGCTGATGAAACCACTAGAATTGGAATCACACGTTTATAGCGTAAGATAATCCCGTATAAAATAGGCTCTGTTACACCAGCTAGAATACCAGAAATTGTTGCTGACAATGATAAAGAACTCAAGTTTTTGTTTTTACGGTAGCGTAAGAATACCCCAAAAGCGATACCCATTTGGGCAAAAGTCGCACCTGCTGCCATCGCATTTAACGGGTCACCACCACGTGTTAGGTTATCCAATGAGATTGGCGTAATACCCCAATGCACACCCAAGATAACCAAGAATGGCCATGCCGCTGCCATTACCATACCAGTTAATAGTGAAGAGAAATCTAATAGCCATAGTAAACCATCAGCAATTAATCCAGAGAAGAATTGCGAGAATGGACCGAATGCTAAAGCAGTTAGTGGTACCATTACTAGAATTGAAATCATTGGTACAGCGAATAACTGAATTGTATCTGGAATATATTTCTTCAAGAATCGTTCAAGTGG
>NZ_JBOEQF010000849.1:0-795 GCF_050689315.1 Aerococcus sp. L_32 | reverse complement strand
AGTAGTCATAGGTCTTTTTTTGAAAGATAACCTCTGGATCCTGCTTTAGGGATAATAATTTAAAGGATGGAGAGATGATTAATGTCAGAAGAAAAGAACAATCAGTCTTTTTTCACTCAAGATGCTGATCAAGTCTTCACATCATTAAATTCTTCTACTGAAGGTTTATCTGATGCTGAAGCTGCCAGTCGCTTAGAGAAAAACGGACCGAACGAAATTAAAGAAGGTGAACGCAAGTCAACCTTACAAAAGTTCTTGGATCAATTTAAAGATTTAATGATTATTATCTTATTAATCGCTGCAGCACTTTCATTAATTTTAGAAGGTTCTCACGGTTTGGTAGATGCAATTATTATTCTTGCGGTTGTATTAATTAATGCAATCATGGGTGTCGTTCAAGAAAATAAAGCTGAGGATGCTATTGACTCTCTTAAGAAAATGTCTTCACCTAAAGCAAACGTTCGTCGTGATGGCGAAGTTAAAGCAATCGATTCTAAAGATATCGTTGTTGGTGACATTGTAATTCTTGAAGCTGGTGACGTTGTACCTGCCGACTTACGTCTATTCAAAGCAAGTTCATTACAAATTGAAGAAGCTGCTTTAACTGGTGAATCTGTACCAGTTACTAAAGATACTGCCACTGTTGAAGGTGACGCTGGTATCGGTGACCGTTTAAATATGGGGTTCTCTTCTACTAACGTAACTTACGGACGTGGTGAAGGTGTTGTAACTGCAACAGCTATGGATACTGAAGTCGGTAACATCGCTGAGATGTTAGAAAACGCTGAAGGTAAA
>NZ_JBOEQF010000848.1:0-795 GCF_050689315.1 Aerococcus sp. L_32 | reverse complement strand
ATCAACCGTGGGGACAATCCTTACGCTTACTTATACAGTCGGGCCTTTTGGCGGGCGAGTGATTATTTCCCACTTTGGGGCCGGATGACTTTAGTAGGGATTTTGTATTTGGTCTTTGTAACCAATAGTCACTGGTTGAACTTAGTGGTGATTTTATTGATTCAATACTTCAGCCATTTCCAAATTTTACCTATGGCTAAGAAAATCAACCAACATGTCTTATTGCAAGTCTACCCAATGGATCAAAGTTCACAGGTGACTGGCTTTAAACAGATGATGGCTCAACCAATTTGTACGCAAATTGTATTATTTGCTGTAACGAGTTTGCTTACCCACGACTGGATTTTTGCCGGTGCAGTGTTACTTTCTACCATTATACTAGGCTTATTCTTTCTTTATCTCTATTTACCGCGTTTTATCCGCAAGAAAGAAAAAAAGGTTAGAATACGCTAAGTCTGTTGACTAAGTCCTGTTTTCCAACTAAAATAACTAGTACTCAAGAAAAAAGGAGTAAGCATCTCAAGGGGGAGTCGCTGCTCACTTTTTTCATTTATACAGTAAGTTGATACTACTTGGGCAAAAGAGAGGAGGAAAGGTTTTGGAATACAAATTTGATCGCGAGTGGATTCTCGAACCCATTGGAGGGGATACTGGTCAAGCCTATGTTGGCTATAATGACGCCAACGATGAACGTGTATTTTTAAAACGTAATTCTTCACCCTTGTTAACCATCTTGTCGATGGAAGGCTTTGCGCCCAAGTTGAAATGGACCAAGCGTGAGTCTAGCGGGGACAT
>NZ_JBOEQF010000847.1:0-796 GCF_050689315.1 Aerococcus sp. L_32 | reverse complement strand
GAAGGCATTTGCTTCAACATTTACAGGTGAAATGATAGTCACGTCAGACCCGATAAATGAGTTATCCCCGATTGTTGAATGATGTTTGTTCACACCGTCGTAGTTTGCAAAAATCACACCGCAAGAAACATTGATGTTTTTGCCTAAAGTTGCATCACCAATATAAGTTAAATGACCAACCTTAGTGCCCGCACCAATATGCGCTTTTTTAATTTCCACAAAGTTTCCGATATGGGCATTTTCATCAATAACAGATGCCGGACGTAAGTGGGCATTTGGTCCAATATCCACGCCATCGTTCACTTGACTTTCTTCAATTTCAGAAGCACGGACTTTCACACGGTCACCAATCTTAGAATCACGGATTGTTGTCCCTGCGTGAATATGGCAGTCTTCACCAATCACAGTATCCCCTTTAAGGTATACATTTGGTTCAATCACCGTATCCGCACCAATTTCAACGCCAGCTTCAATGTAAACCGCATCCGGATCGACAATCGTTACCCCATTGCGCATATGGAATTCGTTAATACGTTTAAACATGGTTTGGTTAGCTTGAGCTAAAGCCACACGGTCATTTACCCCAAGTGACTCATCTAGGTTATCCATTTGGAAGGCCCCAACAGCCTCGTCAGCTTCCTTCAAGATTTCAATCACATCTGGCAAGTAGTACTCACCTTGCGCATTGTCATTACCGACTTTATTTAAAGCGTCGAATAACAAAGCATTATCAAAAACATAAGTCCCTGTGTTAATTTCAGTAATTAATTTTTCAGCATCATTAGCATCCTTTTGC
>NZ_JBOEQF010000846.1:0-796 GCF_050689315.1 Aerococcus sp. L_32 | reverse complement strand
ACAAAAGGATGCTAATGATGCTGAAAAATTAATTACTGAAATTAACACAGGGACTTATGTCTTTGATAATGCTTTGTTATTCGACGCTTTAAATAAAGTCGGTAATGACAATGCCCAAGGTGAGTACTACTTGCCAGATGTGATTGAAATCTTGAAGGAAGCTGGCGAGGCTGTTGGGGCCTTCCAAATGGATAACCTAGATGAGTCACTTGGGGTAAATGACCGTGTGGCTTTAGCGCAAGCTAACCAAACCATGTTTAAGCGTATTAACGAATTCCATATGCGCAATGGGGTAACGATTGTAGACCCGGATGCGGTTTACATTGAAGCTAGCGTTGAAATTGGTGCGGATACGGTGATTGAACCAAACGTATACCTTAAAGGGGGTACTGTGATTGGTGAAGACTGCCATATTCACGCAGGGACAACAATCCGCGATTCTAAGATTGGTGACCGTGTGAAAGTCCGTGCTTCTGAAATTGAAGAAAGTCAAGTGAACGATGGCGTGGATATTGGACCAAATGCCCACTTACGCCCGGCATCTGTTATTGATGAAAATGCCCATATCGGAAACTTTGTGGAAATTAAAAAAGCGCATATTGGTGCGGGCACTAAGGTTGGTCATTTAACTTATATTGGTGACGCAACTTTAGGCAAAAATATCAATGTTTCTTGCGGTGTGATTTTTGCAAACTACGACGGTGTGAACAAACACCATTCAACAATCGGGGACAACTCATTTATCGGGTCTGACGTGACTATCATTTCACCTGTAAACGTTGAAGCCAATGCATTT
>NZ_JBOEQF010000845.1:0-796 GCF_050689315.1 Aerococcus sp. L_32 | reverse complement strand
TGTAGTCATAGGTCTTTTTTTTGAAAGACAACCTCTGGATCTTGCTTTAGGGATAATAATTTAAAGGATGGAGAGATGATTAATGTCAGAAGAAAAGAACAATCAGTCTTTCTTCACTCAAGATGCTGAACAGGTCTTCACATCATTAAATTCTTCTACTGAAGGTTTATCTGATGCTGAAGCTGCCAGTCGTTTAGAGAAGAACGGACCGAACGAAATTAAAGAAGGGGAACGCAAGTCAACCTTACAAAAGTTCTTGGATCAATTTAAGGATTTAATGATTATTATCTTATTAATCGCTGCAGCACTTTCATTAATTTTAGAAGGAAGTCACGGTTTAGTAGATGCAATTATTATTCTTGCGGTTGTATTAATTAATGCAATCATGGGTGTTGTTCAAGAAAATAAAGCTGAGGATGCTATTGACTCTCTTAAGAAAATGTCTTCACCTAAAGCAAACGTTCGTCGTGATGGCGAAGTTAAAGCCATCGATTCTAAAGATATCGTTGTTGGTGATATTGTAATCCTTGAAGCTGGGGACGTTGTTCCTGCCGATTTACGTCTATTCAAAGCAAGTTCATTACAAATTGAAGAAGCTGCTTTAACTGGTGAATCTGTACCAGTTACTAAAGATACTGCCCCTGTCGAAGGTGACGCTGGTATCGGTGACCGTTTAAATATGGGGTTCTCTTCTACTAACGTAACTTACGGTCGTGGTGAAGGTGTTGTAACTGCAACAGCTATGGATACTGAAGTTGGTAACATCGCTGAGATGTTAGAAAACGCTGAAGGTAAG
>NZ_JBOEQF010000844.1:0-801 GCF_050689315.1 Aerococcus sp. L_32 | reverse complement strand
CGAATGCGGGACTGAAGAAGGGGACGAGATAGATGAGATGATCATCGGTCCTTATACTGAACAGGCTTATATTACGGATGCCATTAAATATAGCCAACAGGTGATGCAGGCAGGTGTGGCGCCAGAAAATGTGTCCTTGAATATTTTCCATGGGGACGAACATTCAGAAAAATATTGGTCTAAACACCTACCAGATTGTCTACGATTTATTAGCCAAGGTTGGCCATTGTAAACTCTTATGAGTTGGTTAATATTTGATAAGTCTTCTAAAAGAATTTAAACTTATCATTTATATAAATTTAGATGAATTTAGATAAGTGACAATTTTACAACTGAAAGTTTACTCTTTATGACTTAATCGTATTTTAACGACTATGTCTTGGAAAATATTTATTGTCAAAAAAAGAATACTGTAAATATCGATATGAGGATTTACATAGTCAATTTAGTTATTTAACTAAATCGACCATGTAGATCCTCTTTTTTTGCGGTAAATTTGAGCCATCTATTTTATTCAGAAAGATATTAACTCAATATCTAAAGTAGTTAATAGGATGAACAAAGCTACCAAGTGTATACAAAATCTTCAGACCATCCTTTATGATATACAGAATTTAGATGGCCTATTTAAGCCTGTAAGACTTTTTTATAGGTGATGTATTTATCTTTAAAAATCGAAAAAAAAATAAAAAAGATTCAATCAACCATAAATAGTAAACTCATAATCAATATAATTTTCTACTCTGTTTCTAGGATAATAATTCATTTTTAAAATATCACTAAAATATAAAATCTTAACTC
>NZ_JBOEQF010000843.1:0-801 GCF_050689315.1 Aerococcus sp. L_32 | reverse complement strand
CCCTTGAACAGTTGCTAAAGAAATTTTCTCACGCTTAGCCAATTCTGCCAAAGTAGTAATAATCTCTTCGCCTCTATCAAGTCGTACAACTAACACATCACCAAATCGTCTATAATCCATTCGTACATTCTCCTTTGCCTAAATTCACATTTTTTTACTTCTTCGCCTAGGATAACACACCTAGAATCAAAAGCATTATCAAAAGCCATCCAAAAAACAATCGAAATCCCTAGCCTTCTTGACTAAAGCGATTCGCAAGCGCAAAAAAAGAGATGGAGCCGAAACCCTATCCCTTAGTTTGAAATCTATTATTTGCTTGTTTCGCTTTGACCATAGCCATAACCGTAGCCATAACCATAACCATAACCCAATTTATTGGCATCTTCACCGTTATATACGGCACCAATCACGTTGGCATTTACCACGTCCAATAAATCTTTTGTTTTGCGTACTTCGTTTTTGTTTGCAATTCCTGAACGAACAACCACAATGACACCATCTACACGCGTTGCAACAACTTGTGCATCGGTAACAGCTAGGATCGGTGGTGTATCAAAAATAACTAAGTCAAACATTTCTTCTAATTCGCCGATTAATTCAGCCATACGGTTTGAACCTAATAGTTCAGATGGGTTTGGTGGAATTGGACCAGCTGCTAAAACGTAAATATTTGCATCCGCAACATAGTTTACAGTATCCATGATGTTTGCATCACGATCTGTTAGTAAACTTGTCAAACCAACAGTTGTGTTGATATTGAATGTTTTGGCTACTGTTGGTTTACGTAAATCAGCGTCTACC
>NZ_JBOEQF010000842.1:0-802 GCF_050689315.1 Aerococcus sp. L_32 | reverse complement strand
CGTCTTAGTCAGTTTATTCGGCTTGATGATTGTCCTAGCCTTTTTCCAGACGTCAGGCTTATTACGGTGGGCGTCGATAAAATTGATCGACTGGTCCGGAAATAGCCGCGTCATCGTCCAATCCATGGTCCTGACCTCATTCTTTGGGTCATTCCTATTATCCAACGACATCGCCGTCCTGACCCTACTACCGATTTACTTGAACATCCTGCGCCACCTACCAGCATTCAAGGGCCGAGTACTCGGGGCAGCCCTGATCGTCGTGGCCGCAAACCTAGGCGGGGTCTTCTTTCCCTTCTCCAACCCACAAAACCTCATCATCTATTCTACCTATTCAGTCGATTTCGTCAGTTTCATGTGGTGGACCCTACCCCTGATGGTTGCCGGCTTTATCCTAGTTATGGCCGCAACGCTCTTCGTGGAAAAAACGGCAGCCCACACACAAGTTGAGGGTAATGCAGTAGATAGGTCGATAGTCATTCAAGCTAGCATTGGCATGGTGCTCATGGTCATTGCCATCTTTGGCTTATTTAATATCTTTTGTACCGTGGCCTTTATTGTGGCCTATGTCCTCCTGACTAACTGGCGGTATTTACTGCAAGTGGATTATTTACTGCTACTGACTTTCGCTTCATTTTTTGTGTTAGTCGGAAACATTACTAACTTAACACTTGTCCAAACTTGGTTGGCAGCTAGTATTTCAAGCAAGGCCATGGCTTACCTAACAGGGCTCTTGGCTTCACAAGTCTTTTCAAATGTCCCAACCACTATTCTGGTTTCACCTTTTACAGACCAGACATAT
>NZ_JBOEQF010000841.1:0-802 GCF_050689315.1 Aerococcus sp. L_32 | reverse complement strand
TGTCTTAGTCAGTTTATTCGGCTTGATGATTGTCCTAGCCTTTTACCAGACGTCAGGCTTATTACGGTGGGCGTCGATAAAATTGATCGACTGGTCCGGAAATAGCCGCGTCATCGTCCAATCCATGGTCCTGGCCTCATTCTTCGGGTCATTCCTATTATCCAACGACATCGCCGTCCTGACCCTACTACCGATTTACTTGAACATCCTGCGCCACCTACCAGCATTCAAGGGCCGTGTACTCGGGGCAGCCCTAATCGTCGTGGCCGCAAACCTAGGCGGGGTCTTCTTCCCCTTCTCCAACCCACAAAATCTCATCATCTATTCAACCTATCCAGTCGATTTCGTCAGTTTCATGTGGTGGACCCTACCCCTGGTGGTTGCCGGCTTTATCCTTGTTATGGTCGCAACTTTCTTCGTAGAGAAAAGGGCAGCCCACACACAAATTGAGGGCAATGCAGTAGATAGGTCGATTGTTATTCAAGCAAGTATTGGCATGGTGCTCATGGTCATTGCCATCTTTGGCTTATTTAATATTTTTTGGACCGTGACCTTCATTGTAGCCTATGTCCTCCTGACTAACTGGCGGTATTTACTGCAAGTGGATTATTTACTGCTACTGACTTTCGCTTCATTTTTTGTATTAGTCGGAAACATTACTGACTTAACACTTGTCCAAACTTGGTTGGCAGCTAATATTTCAAGCAAGACCATGGCTTACCTAACAGGGCTCTTGGCTTCACAAGTTTTTTCAAATGTTCCAACCACTATTCTGGTTTCACCCTTTACAGACCAGGCTCAC
>NZ_JBOEQF010000840.1:0-803 GCF_050689315.1 Aerococcus sp. L_32 | reverse complement strand
CAAAAGAGTCGTTGTACCCGAGAATGAATTTCTGTATCTAGAAGTATGCGTTTACGACCACACTTTCTTCTCTTTCTTTGCTGATACTTTTCTTGTGCTTTTGAGGGAGAATAACTTTTTTTCTTGAATAGTATTCCGCTTTAGTTCTCTTGAAATTGTTGATTTTGCACGATTTAGTTGTTTAGAAATATATCCTAAAGACTTTCCTTGCTCATGCAATAGGAATATTATTTCGCGTTCATTAAATGAGTATCCTGTTTACCAAGATGGTTGGACAAATTGTTTAAATTTAGTGAAGGAATTGAAAGTAAAAGGAAACCAATTATATCAATATCTTGTAGAAGAAATGAACAAAACTAAACGATTGCTTGAAGAAAAAGCAGAGAAAATAAATGGTTTGGTAACTTTACACCAGCCAGATGAAAATGCTTATGAATTAGAAATTCTTCTTCCTGAAAATCAACAAGGGATCCTCTATCTTTTGGCAAATAAAGAGCGGACTCGCTACTTAAAAGTTGATTTTGACTCAGAACGAGGTTTTGTTGAAGTAGACCGCACGAATGTAGGGATTGGAAAGATGAATGAAACAAAATCAACACGTCAAAGTAAATTCCTTCCAAACAAAGAGTTGAAGATGAATATCTTCGTTGATACTTCATCCGTAGAAATCTTTTTCAATGATGGTTTGAAAGTATTATCGAGTCTTGCTTTCCCAGAAAAAGAAGATACATTTATCTTTTTGGAAATGAAAGAAAGTCATGTCAGTACGCGCCTTTTTAAAATTGAATAGAGCATTCAAATAG
>NZ_JBOEQF010000839.1:0-803 GCF_050689315.1 Aerococcus sp. L_32 | reverse complement strand
AGTAGACGCTGATTTACGTAAACCAACAGTAGCCAAAACATTCAATATCAACACAACTGTTGGTTTGACAAGTTTACTAACAGACCGTGATGCAAACATCATGGATACTGTAAACTATGTTGCGGATGCAAATATTTACATTTTAGCAGCTGGTCCAATTCCACCAAACCCGTCTGAACTATTAGGTTCAAACCGTATGGCTGAATTAATCGGCGAATTAGAAGAAATGTTTGACTTAGTTATTTTTGATACACCACCAATTCTAGCTGTTACCGATGCACAAGTTGTTGCAACGCGTGTAGATGGCGTGATTGTGGTTGTTCGTTCAGGAATTGCTAACAAAAACGAAGTACGCAAAACAAAAGATTTATTGGACGTGGTGAATGCCAACGTGATCGGTGCCGTATATAACGGTGAAGATGCCAATAAATTAGGCTACGGTTATGGCTATGGCTACGGTTATGGCTATGGTCAAAGCGAAACAAGCAAATAATAGATTTCAAACTAAGGGATAGGCTTTCGGATCTATCTCTTTTTTGTACTTGAGAATCGGTTTAGTCAAGACGGCTAGGGATTTCGATTGGTTTTTGGTATGGCTTTTGATAATGCTTTAGAATCTAGGTGTGTTATCCTAATTGAAGAAGTAAAATAACTTGTGAATTTCGGCAAAGGAGAATGTACGAATGGATTATAGACGATTTGGTGATGTGTTAGTTGTACGACTTGATAGAGGTGATGAGATTATTACTACTTTGGCAGAATTAGCTAAGCGTGAGAAAATATCTTTAGCAACTGTTCAAGGA
>NZ_JBOEQF010000838.1:0-804 GCF_050689315.1 Aerococcus sp. L_32 | reverse complement strand
GTATCAAGTAAAGAGTTATTGAATGCTGCAGAAAAAGCAGGTTTTGAATATTCAAGCCATATGGCATCAATGACTGAGGACGAAGTAAATAAGCTGAAAAGTGGCTTTGCAAATAAATCAGCAGTTAAGGAAGACAACAATAAACAGCCAGCGAAAGCAGCTGAAAGTCAACCAGCTAAGAAAGCTGAAAATAAACCTGCAGAAAAAGTCTCTAATAAACCAGCATCTGCTAAAGCAAATGCTAAGCAAGATCAGCAACAAAACAAGTCTCAAAATCGCAATAACCCAGCAAAAGAGAATAAGAATATGAATAATCAAAAAAATAATTTTAAAAACAACACCAATAATAAAAATGGCGGATTTAAAGGTAAAGGCAAAAAAGGGAAAAAAGGTCGTTTTAACAATGACCAAAACCGCCCTCAAAGCAACCCAGTACCACCAAGAAAGAATAAGCCACTTCCAGAAAAAGTGGAATATACTGAAGGTATGACTGTTGCGGATATCGCTAAAAAAATTCACCGTGAGCCAGCGGAGATTATCAAAAAACTATTCTTGATGGGTGTACCAGCTACACAAAACCAAGCATTAGATAAAGATGCTATCGAGTTAATTCTAGAAGAATATGGTGTAAAAGCTGAAGAGAAAGTTATTGTTGACCAAGCAGACTTTGAACATTACTTTGAAGAAGCTAAGAATGCAGACGAGGGAGACTTAGAAACTCGTCCAGCAGTTGTAACCATCATGGGGCACGTTGACCATGGTAAAACAACTTTACTTGACTACTTACGTAACGCTCAAGTTGTT
>NZ_JBOEQF010000837.1:0-804 GCF_050689315.1 Aerococcus sp. L_32 | reverse complement strand
TACAACTTGAGCGTTACGTAAGTAGTCAAGTAAAGTTGTTTTACCATGGTCAACGTGCCCCATGATGGTTACAACTGCTGGACGAGTTTCTAAATCTTCCTCGTCTGCATTCTTAGCTTCTTCAAAGTAATGTTCAAAGTCTGCTTGGTCAACAATAACTTTCTCTTCAGCCTTTACACCATATTCTTCAAGAATTAACTCGATAGCATCTTTATCTAACGCTTGGTTTTGTGTAGCTGGTATACCCATCAAGAATAGTTTTTTGATAATCTCAGCTGGCTCACGGTGAATTTTTTTAGCAATATCCGCTACAGTCATACCTTCAGTATATTCCACTTTTTCTGGAAGTGGCTTATTCTTTCTCGGTGGTACTGGGTTGCCTTGAGGGCGGTTTTGGTCATTGTTAAAACGACCTTTTTTCCCTTTTTTGCCTTTACCTTTAAATCCGCCATTTTTGTTATTGCTATTATTTTTAAAATTATTTTTTTGATTATTCATATTTTTATTCTCTTTTGCTGGGTTATTGCGATTTTGCGACTTGTTTTGGTGCTGGTTTTGCTTAGCATTTGCTTTAGCAGGTTCTGATTTAGCTGAACCTTTTTCTGCAGGCTTATTTTCAGCTTTCTTAGTTGGTTGACTTTCAGCTGCTTTCGCTGGCTGATTGTTGTTGTCTTCCTTACCTGCTGATTTATTTGCAAAGCTACTTTTTAGCTTGTTTACTTCGTCATCAGTCATTGATGCCATATGACTTGAATATTCAAAACCTGCTTTTTCTGCAACATTCAATAACTCTTTACTTGATAT
>NZ_JBOEQF010000836.1:0-805 GCF_050689315.1 Aerococcus sp. L_32 | reverse complement strand
AACTTTATGACAGTCAACCATGAAATCACCAACTTCCTAACTTTAGATATGTCTAACTTTTACTTAGACTACGCTAAAGACGTTGTATATATTGAATTACCAGAATCAGCAAAACGTCGTAACATGCAAACAGTTATGTATGCAGTGGCTAAAGCCGTAACGACTTTACTGACACCAGTTATTCCACATACAACTGAAGAAATCTGGGCATACCTACAAGAAGAGGAAGCATACGCACAATTAGCTGACTTCCCTGAAGTAGTAACTTATGAAAATGCAGACGCTTTAGAAGAAAAATGGTCTACCTTTATGGCCTTACGTTCTGATGTCAACAAATCATTAGAAACGGCTCGTGAAGAAAAAGTGATTGGTAAATCATTACAAGCGAAATTACATATTTTTGCTAATGAAGACACCAAAGCATTACTTGATAGTGTCGGCGAAGAATTAACGACATACTTGATGGTATCGCAATTAGAAATCTATGACCTTGCAGAAGCCGGCGCAGATGCTACAGCCTACGAAGGTTACAGCCTAGTGATTGAACATGCACATGGTGAAACTTGTGAACGTTGTCGTGGGGTTTACGAAGAAGTTGGTACAATTGAAGCAGCACCGCACTTATGTGCACGTTGTGCTGACATCGTCATCAACCACTATCCTGAAGCTTTAGTTGAAGAGGAGAATTAAGATGACCTATTACGGATTTGTAAAGACTTTTAATGAAAAAGAAGGCTTTGGATTTATCGAGTTACCAGATTTTCCAGAAGAAGATGATATCTTCGTGCACTTTTCAGCTTTACGG
>NZ_JBOEQF010000835.1:0-805 GCF_050689315.1 Aerococcus sp. L_32 | reverse complement strand
ACGTAAAGCTGAAAAATGCACGAAGATATCATCTTCTTCTGGAAAATCTGGTAACTCGATGAATCCAAAGCCTTCTTTTTCATTAAATGTCTTTACAATGCCGTAATAGGTCATCTTAATTCTCCTCTTCAACTAAAGCTTCAGGATAGTGGTTGATGACGATGTCAGCACAACGTGCACATAAGTGCGGTGCTGCTTCAATTGTACCAACTTCTTCGTAAACCCCGCGACAACGGTCACATGTTTCACCATGTGCATGTTCAATCGCTAAGCTGTAACCTTCGTAAGCTGTAACATCTGCACCAGCTTCTGAAAGGTCATGGATTTCTAATTGCGATACCATCAAGTATGTCGCTAATTCTTCGCCGACACTATCAAGTAATGCTTTGGTTTCTTCATTGGCAAAAATATGTAATTTCGCTTGTAATGATTTACCAATCACTTTTTCTTCACGAGCCGTTTCTAATGATTTGTTGACATCAGACCGCAAGGCCATAAAGGCAGACCATTTTTCTTCTAAAGTGTCTGCATTTTCATAAGTCACTACTTCAGGGAAGTCAGCTAATTGGGCGTATGCTTCCTCTTCTTGTAGGTATGTCCAGATTTCTTCAGTTGTATGTGGAATAACTGGTGTCAGTAAAGTCGTCACGGCTTTAGCTACTGCATACATAACCGTTTGCATGGTACGACGTTTTGCTGATTCTGGTAATTCAATGTAAACAACGTCTTTAGCGTAGTCTAAGTAGAAGTTAGACATATCTAAAGTTAGGAAGTTGGTGATTTCATGGTTGACTGTCATAAAGTC
>NZ_JBOEQF010000834.1:0-808 GCF_050689315.1 Aerococcus sp. L_32 | reverse complement strand
TGATGCTGAAGCAGATGAACTAATTGAAGCACTCGAAGTTGATGAAGAAGACGAACTTGATGTAGAAGTTGTCGACTGACCAACTTTAAATACTTGGTCTGGATGAATCAAGTCAGAACCGCCATTTAATGAGCGTGCTTCTGATACTGAAATACCTAAGGCTTTCGCTACACTGTATAAACCATCACCAGATTTAACTGTGTATGATTTACCTGATGCTGAAGCAGATGAACCAGTGTTAGCGCTTGATGAAGAAGTCGTACTTGTTGAAGAAGTCGTCGACTGACCTGCTTTAAATACTTGGCCTGGATGAATTAAGTCAGAACCGCCATTTAATGAACGTGCTTCTGATACTGAAATACCTAAGGCTTTTGCTACGCTGTATAAACCATCACCCGATTTAACTGTGTATGATTTACCTGATGTTGTCGCAGATGAACCAGTGTTAGTAGCTGTTTCTGTGCTTGCTGAACTAGACGATGAAGATGCGCTAGATGAAGCTACAGATAAGACTTGGCCTGGGTGAATTAAGTTAGAAGTCAAGCCATTTTGCGCCTTAACCTCTGCAACAGTTACACCTAAAGCGCGTGCTACAGTGTATAAACCATCACCAGCTTTAACTGTATAAGACTTCCCACCATTAGTAGATGATGTTGTCCCTTGTGCAGATAAGTTTGTAGTTGCACTAGAAACTGATGCAGATGTACTTGAGGTTGAACCAGCAGGTGTATCATATTGTGTTAAACCATGTGTCGTAATTAAGTTGTTTAATTTACCACCATAGCGGGTATCAGTTGCGTAAGTACCC
>NZ_JBOEQF010000833.1:0-813 GCF_050689315.1 Aerococcus sp. L_32 | reverse complement strand
TAACAAAATTAATCAGTATATTGTAGATAATCCGCAAATACTAGAAACTGTTAACCAATTGGATGTGGACACCAATCAATTGAGAGACCAATTATTCTCAATCGTTCAATCTTTTACATCAGGTATTTTGGATACCACTTTTAGTCTTGTTGGTAACCTTGTGAACGGCGTCTTTAATGCATTTGTAGCCATTATCTTTGGTACGTCAATCCTATTTAAAAAGGAAACCTTAACCAGACAATTTAAAAAGATTATTTACGGTACTATGCCTAAGCACTGGGCCAACTTTACCGTCAACTTAGGCGCTGAAGCCAATCAAACCTTTGGCCAATATGTGTCTGGACAGGTAACTGAAGCCGTTATTTTACTGGTACTCGTCTTTATCGGAATGACCATTTTCAACTTCCCGTTCACCTTATCGATCTCGGTCCTAACTGGTGCAATGGCTTTGGTCCCTATCTACGGGGCCATCATGGGTGGGGTTGTCGGCTTCTTCCTAATCGCTGTTGTTGATGTTGTCCAAGCTATTTGGTTTATCATTTTCATTATTGTAGTCCAGCAAGTGGAAGGGAATATCATATACCCACGAGTTGTCGGTGGGTCAGTCGGTCTACCAGGCATTTGGGTGCTATTCTCAGTAACTGTTTCAGGTGCCTTCTTCGGCCTAGCCGGAATGTTACTATCAGTGCCGATTTTTGCCCTATGCTACAAACTGGCATCCGCAACCATCAATTACAATTTAGACCAAGACAATATCAAAGTAACCACAGAAACCAATAATCTTAAATAAAATCTATTGACTAGTAATTCTTT
>NZ_JBOEQF010000832.1:0-813 GCF_050689315.1 Aerococcus sp. L_32 | reverse complement strand
CAACAAAATTAATCAATATATTGCAGATAATCCGCAAATACTAGAAACAGTTAACCAATTGAATGTGGACACCAACCAATTGAGAGACCAATTATTCTCAATCGTCCAATCCTTTACATCAGGTATTTTGGATACAACATTTAGTCTTGTTGGTAACCTTGTGAACGGCGTCTTTAATGCATTTGTAGCCATTATCTTTGGTACGTCAATCCTATTTAAAAAGGAAACCTTAACCAGACAATTTAAAAAGATTATTTACGGCACTATGCCTAAACACTGGGCCAATTTTACCGTCAACTTAGGCGCTGAAGCCAATCAAACTTTTGGCCATTATGTGTCTGGACAGGTAACTGAAGCCTTTATTTTACTGGTATTAGTCTTTACCGGAATGACCATTTTCAACTTCCCATTCACCTTATCGATCTCGGTCATAACTGGTGCAATGTCCTTGGTCCCTATCTACGGGGCCATCATGGGTGGGGTTGTCGGCTTTTTCCTTATCGCTGTTGTTGATGTTGTCCAAGCCATTTGGTTTATCATTTTCATTATTGTAGTCCAACAAGTTGAAGGGAATATCATATACCCTCGAGTTGTCGGTGGATCAGTCGGTCTACCAGGCATTTGGGTTCTATTCTCAGTAACCGTTTCAGGTGCCTTCTTCGGCCTAGCAGGAATGGTACTATCAGTGCCGATTTTTGCCCTATGCTACAAACTGGCATCCGCAACCATCAATTACAATTTAGACCAAGACAATATCAATGTAACCACAGAAACCAATAATCTTAAATAAAATCTATTGACTAGTAATTCTTG
>NZ_JBOEQF010000831.1:0-813 GCF_050689315.1 Aerococcus sp. L_32 | reverse complement strand
TTCGCGAGGGATTGGGGCGTCAAGCTTCCCAATTCGTTTAAACAATCGCCCAGAAGTGATTGCAGTCCATTTAACAACGGATATTGACCGGGCTGTTGATGGGTTAACCAAGTCAATTGATTACATCACTGAACAAGAAGGCGGGGTAACCTTTCAGCAAGTAGAAAATCAATACCTAGCCCGCAAACAAGAACGTGCGCAAGCGCAAGGCTACTTTTCAGTAACACCGGATGCCACAAGTAGCCACGAAATTATCGATGCCATTGATAAAGAAGCAAATGTTGATGCCTATACATTGGTGCCGAATGAGGAGGAAGCGGACATGACAGATCCAAGAAAAAATCCTTTTGTAGACAATAATGACTATGATGATGATGCAGTAGACCGTTCGACAATTGAAGCCCCTAAATATGAGGCAGATGATGAGGAGAAAGTACCGCATAACCCAAGTATTAAGTCGTCTTATATCTTGTTGGACCCAGAAACAAATGAAAAAACAGTCGTAGATGAAAACGTAAATGCAGAGAAAATTTTCTCTGATAATTTAAATGAAGATGTATTTATTGTGAAGGACCCTAAGAAAAAATAGGGGTTAATGACTTAAAGGAGAGGGCCTAACCATGGCCCTTATCTTTTATAGGGATAAGAACCCAAAAGCAGTAAATTAGAAAAAAGAAATAGAGGACTAAAATGACGGAAAACGAAACACAAACAACTGGTTTTGTAAGCCAATTACCTACTGGCCTTCAAGAAAAATGGCAGTCAGCTGGCTTTGGCCAAGCAACTGACATTCAAACGGAGACCTTCCAACCC
>NZ_JBOEQF010000830.1:0-813 GCF_050689315.1 Aerococcus sp. L_32 | reverse complement strand
CGGTTGGAAGGTCTCAGTTTGAATATCAGTTGCTTGGCCAAAGCCAGCTGACTGCCATTTGTCCTGAAGACCATTAGGTAATTGGCTTACAAAACCAGTTATTTGTGTATCATTTTCCGTCATTTTAGTCCTCTATTTCTTTTTTCTAATTTACTACTTTTGGGTTCTAATCCCTATAAAAGATAAGGGCCATGGTTAGGCCCTCTCCTTTAAGTCATTAATCCCTATTTTTTCTTAGGGTCCTTCACAATAAATACATCTTCATTTAAATTATCAGAGAAAATTTTCTCTGCATTTACGTTTTCATCTACGATTGCTTTTTCATTTGTTTCTGGGTCCAACAAGATATAAGACGACTTAATACTTGGGTTATGCGGTACTTTCTCCTCATCATCAGCCTCATATTTAGGGGCTTCGATCGTCGAACGATCTACTGCATCATCATCATAGTCATTATTGTCTACAAAAGGATTTTTTCTTGGATCTGTCATATCCGTTTCCTCCTCATTCGGCACCAATGTATAGGCATCAACATTTGCTTCTTTATCAATAGCATCGATAATTTCTTGGCTACTTGTGGCATCCGGTGTTACTGAAAAGTAGCCTTGCGCTTGCGCACGTTCTTGTTTGCGGGCTAGGTATTGCTTTTCAACTTGCTGAAAGGTTACCCCGCCCTCTTGTTCAGTGATGTAATCAATTGACTTGGTTAACCCATCAACAGCCCGGTCAATATCCGTTGTTAAATGGACTGCAATCACTTCAGGACGGTTGTTTAAGCGAATTGGGAAGCTTGACGCCCCAATCCCGCGAGAT
>NZ_JBOEQF010000829.1:0-818 GCF_050689315.1 Aerococcus sp. L_32 | reverse complement strand
CAGCGAATTGTTTTCCAAAAAGGTGCTTTAAGGCAATCAGCACAAGAGTTATATAGAGATGTGCAAAAAACCAACGCGGAAATTGCACATGGTGGTAATGATTATGAATACAACAAATATCAAAGATCCATACCATGGTCAGTCCATCAGCTAGATAAATTAAATGACTTTTATAGAGATTTAATTGACAAGAAAAGTGAATAGTAGGATTTTGGTGCGTTTGGTCTTTTGGATTGAGCCTGGGTGGTCTATTTGGAGAGGACAAATCTATGGCAAAGCAGAAACAAAGTAAAGACCAGTCACAGGTATTGGATTTAGTGTTGCAGGGTAAAAATGAAATTACTGAGGAAATATTTGATGCATTATACCAAGAAGTTTTACCTACCTTATATGCTAACCGTTGGCGCATCCCTAAGTATATTTTGGAAAATGATGATTACTATCAAGAAGCTAGAATTAGTCTAGTACAAGCTGTTCAAACATATCGCATCAATAGTAAGGCAGCCTTTACAACTTACTTTGCGAATGTATTCAAAAATAGGTTGCTCGATATTCGTCGGATGCACATGACGGATAAACGGATTGCTAATTTCAAAGTGGAACGTTCGCTAGATTTATTTGCAAGTGAAGGTGAAGAAAACAATATAGAAAACCGCTTGAGAACCAAAGAGTTTCCACCTGAATATGTATATCTCTTCAATGAGACAATTAATAGATATGAAAAAAGTTTGTCTGATATGGAAAGAACGGCATATGGTTATTTCAAAAAAGGTTTTTCTTACGAAGAGATGGAAAAACTCACGGGCTTTACCAGAAAA
>NZ_JBOEQF010000828.1:0-818 GCF_050689315.1 Aerococcus sp. L_32 | reverse complement strand
ATGATTCACTGCGGGCACCTGGTCGTGCTGACGAGAGTGCATCGGCAATGGCAACTAAGCTAGCGATAACACTTGTTGCTTCAACGTCACCATGATGGCTAGCAATGGCGTTAATAACCGTTTCAGGTTCTTGGTATTTGATTGCAAATTCCGTACCAATTTGTACGTGAGACCCTTCGACTTCATGATCAACGGCCTTACCGATATCATGCATTAGACCAGCGCGTTTAGCTAACTGTACGTCTTCACCAAGTTCTGCTGCCATCACACCAGCTAATTTAGCAACTTCAATACTGTGATTCAAAACATTTTGGCCGTAACTTGTTCGGTAGTATAAGCGACCTAATGTTTTCACTAAGTCAGGGTGAAGAGAATGAATTCCTAAATCAAAAATAGTTTCTTCACCGATTTCTCTTACTTTACTATCTATTTGTTTACGAGCTTTTTCAACTGCCTCTTCAATTTTGGCTGGATGGATACGTCCATCTCCAATCAATTTATCTAAAGCGATTTTTGCAATTTCACGACGAATTGGATCAAATCCACTTAATACGACAGCTTCAGGTGTATCATCAACAATCAAGTCAATTCCGGTTAAGGATTCTAATGTCTTGATGTTTCGTCCTTCTTTACCGATGATACGACCTTTCATATCATCATTTGGTAAGTGAACAACTGTAACTGTAGATTCTGTAACTGTATCCGCTCCAGAGCGCTCAATAGCTTGAAGTACAATTTGTTTTGCAACTCGATCTGCCGTGTCATTAGCTTCTTGCTCTGCCCTCTTAATTAATAAGGCTTTCTCATGAGCTAATGTC
>NZ_JBOEQF010000827.1:0-818 GCF_050689315.1 Aerococcus sp. L_32 | reverse complement strand
GTGATTCACTGCGGGCACCTGGTCGTGCTGACGAAAGTGCATCGGCGATGGCAACTAAGCTAGCGATAACACTTGTTGCTTCAACGTCACCATGGTGGCTAGCAATGGCGTTAATAACAGTTTCAGGTTCTTGGTATTTGATAGCAAATTCCGTACCAATTTGTACGTGAGACCCTTCTACTTCATGATCAACGGCTTTACCGATATCATGCATTAGACCAGCGCGTTTAGCCAATTGTACGTCTTCACCAAGTTCTGCTGCCATCACACCAGCTAATTTAGCAACTTCAATACTGTGATTCAAAACATTTTGACCGTAACTTGTTCGGTAGTATAAGCGACCTAATGTTTTCACTAAGTCAGGGTGAAGAGAATGAATACCTAAATCAAAAATAGTTTCTTCACCGATTTCTCTTACTTTACTATCCATTTGTTTACGAGCTTTTTCAACTGCCTCTTCAATTTTGGCTGGATGGATTCGTCCATCTCCAATCAATTTATCTAAAGCGATCTTTGCAATTTCACGACGAATCGGATCAAATCCACTTAATACGACAGCTTCAGGTGTATCATCAACAATCAAGTCAATTCCGGTTAAGGATTCTAATGTCTTGATGTTTCGTCCTTCTTTACCAATGATACGACCTTTCATATCATCATTTGGTAAGTGAACAACTGTAACTGTAGATTCTGTAACTGTATCCGCTCCAGAGCGTTCAATAGCTTGAAGTACAATTTGTTTTGCAACTCGATCTGCCGTGTCATTAGCTTCTTGCTCTGCCTTCTTAATTAATAAGGCTTTCTCATGAGCTAATGTA
>NZ_JBOEQF010000826.1:0-819 GCF_050689315.1 Aerococcus sp. L_32 | reverse complement strand
CTCGATATAGGCATTCATATTCCCCTGCACCCTTTGTTGGGCGGCGAATAGTCTTTGCGATACTGGTGTAATAGACAGCATAACAATTGTAGATAACAAAATAGTTCCTGCTGCAATTAAGGTCATTTTTGAACTGATTAAGGTCATCATCACGATAGTTAGGACAAATTGCGTACTAGACATTAAGACCTGTTGCAAGGTTTGTTGTAGTGACATAGCAATCGCTTCAACATCATTGATGGCACGTGACATAATCTCACCATTTGGCGTTGAATCTAAGAATGAAATCGGCAGACGGTTTAATTTCGCCCGCATATCATTTCTTAAGTCTTCAATTACGCGTTGGGCAGTACGGCTTAATAAAGCTCCTTGTAAGAAGTTAAATAAGGCACTAATCAAGTAGAAAGTGACTACTTTAGTTAAGATTTTTACTAACCCAGCATAATCAATGACGTACATTTGCTGTCCATCCACGTTTTGCAAGCCATTACTTACCCCATCTGTAATCAGAGTAGTTGCTTGACCTAAAATACGTGGTGACACAATTTGAAATGTGGTCGCTAGTATAATCAGGACAATAATCAATAAGAATGTCCATTTCCGACTAGCCATATATTTGATGAAGCGACCTAGGGTTGACCAAAAGTTTTTTGGTTTATAACGGCGGCCTTCTAGTTTTTTTCTTTTATTCGCCATTAGTTCGCCCCCTTAATTTGTGATTCGACAATTTCTCTGTAAATGTCATTTGCCATTAATTCATCATGGCTACCAATACCAGAAATTTCACCCTTATCAAGGACTATAATCGTATCTGCATCT
>NZ_JBOEQF010000825.1:0-819 GCF_050689315.1 Aerococcus sp. L_32 | reverse complement strand
TTCGATATAGGCATTCATATTCCCTTGCACCCTTTGTTGGGTGGCGAATAGTCTTTGCGATACCGGTGTAATAGACAGCATAACAATTGTAGATAATAAAATGGTTCCTGCTGCAATTAAGGTCATTTTTGAACTGATTAAGGTCATCATCACAATAGTTAGGACAAATTGCGTACTAGACATCAAGACCTGTTGCAAGGTTTGTTGTAGTGACATAGCAATCGCTTCAACATCATTAATGGCACGTGACATGATTTCACCATTTGGCGTTGAATCTAAGAATGAGATCGGCAGACGGTTTAATTTCGCCCGCATATCATTTCTTAAATCTTCAATCACGCGTTGGGCAGTACGGCTTAATAAAGCTCCTTGTAAGAAGTTAAATAAGGCACTAATTAAGTAGAAAGTGACTACTTTAGTTAAGATTTTTACTAACCTAGCATAATCAATGACGTACATTTGCTGTCCATCCACGTTTTGCAAGCCATTACTTACCCCATCGGTAATCAGAGTAGTTGCTTGACCTAAAATACGTGGTGACACAATTTGGAATGTGGTTGCTAGGATAATCAGTACAATAATCAATAAGAATGTCCATTTCCGACTAGCCATATATTTGATGAAGCGACCTAGGGTTGACCAAAAGTTTTTTGGTTTATGACGACGGCCTTCTAGTTTTTTTCTTTTATTCGCCATTAGTTCGCCCCCTTAATTTGTGATTCGACAATTTCTCGGTAGATGTCATTTGCCATCAATTCATCATGGCTACCAATACCTGAAATTTCACCCTTATCAAGGACCACAATCGTATCTGCATCA
>NZ_JBOEQF010000824.1:0-819 GCF_050689315.1 Aerococcus sp. L_32 | reverse complement strand
GTAAAATCACCATTCTTGATCTTAGGATAAATGGTTAGGGACATCAAATGCTCTATCGCATCTAACCCAAGATCAAGATAAATCGCACCTAGAACCGACTCAAATAAATCACATAATAAAGATGGGCGCTTGCGTCCGTTACTTGCTTCCTCACCATTACCCAAACGTACAAACTGGTCAAAACCACACTCAACACAACGTTTAGCCAATGACTCCTCGCGAACAATTAAAGCACGTAAAGACGACATCCGTCCCTCATCCATCTCGGGATAATTACGGTATAAATAATTAGATACCACTAACTCTAAAACCGCATCCCCTAAAAATTCAATCCGCTCATTATCCTCTAAAGCTAGCTTTTGGTTCTCATTCACATACGAAGAATGCGTAAACGCCTCAATATAATGCGTTTCATCTTGTAATTCCAAATCAAACTGATCAGCCAATAAAGCCTTCACACCTGACAAATCCATGAAAATTCCTCCTTCTTTATTTTCAATAAAATAAGGCTGGACAACCAACTGCCAGCCTCCTCAAACATCGAATCATAAGCCTACTTATGGCTATCGATATACTTCACAATATCCGCAACAGTTTTAATTTCTTCAACATCATCATCAGAAATCTGGATGCCGAAATTATCTTCCAATTCCATCACCAATTCCACAACATCCAACGAATCCGCACCCAAATCGTCCGTAAACGACATCTCAGGCGTCACACTAGAAGCCTCCACACCGAAACGTTCCACAATTAAAGCCGCTACTTGTTCAAAAGTTGTACTCTCTGCCATGAAAATCCTCCTAAATAAAATCCTAT
>NZ_JBOEQF010000823.1:0-821 GCF_050689315.1 Aerococcus sp. L_32 | reverse complement strand
ACCCATTAAGTTAAGGAATTTATTTGGAATGGTGCCATCACAAAGGACCAAGGTGCCGCCACCGGTTCCATGCTCTTTGGCAATTTTTAGTACTTTTTGACCAATACCATGGTTTACAATAGCGAAAAACGCCACTGATTCTACAGTCATCAATTAACCCCCTTATTCATCAATTGCTTTATTGTCTTTAACGCGTAATTTATAGATTAAACCTAGGATTTGAACCATCAACACTGGGGTCATTGCCACCATTGCGATGATACCAAAACCATCTACTAATACATCTGCTTGAGGTAACGTTGCGGCTACACCTTGAGCAAAGGCCAAGATAAATGTCGCTGTCATCGGACCAGATGCTACCCCACCAGCATCGAAGGCGATACCTGTAAACAGGTTGGGTACGTAGAAGCTTAATAAGATTGATAAGCCAAATCCTGGCAATAGGAAGTGCCACAATTCAACGCCTGGTACCATAATACGGATCATTGACATCATCACGGCTAAACCTACACCAATCGACAAGGAGAATAATAACAACTTATTAGGAATATGTCCACCGGTTACGTCCTCTACTTGGTCACCAAGTACGTGTACCGCGGGTTCAGCTAATACAACTACTAGTCCCATTACTAGACCAATCCATGGTAGTAAGGCTTCATGGTTAGTTGCTAATTCAGTTGCAAGGTAACGGCCCATGTCCATAAATCCTTGGTTAACCCCGATTAAGAAGAAAGTTAAACCAATCAAGACATAGACAACCCCAATAGCAATACGGCGTAATTCACCTTTATTGATTCTTCTATAAAAATAAATCATAATTC
>NZ_JBOEQF010000822.1:0-821 GCF_050689315.1 Aerococcus sp. L_32 | reverse complement strand
CAATAGTGATTTATTTTTATAGAAGAATCAATAAAGGTGAATTACGCCGTATTGCTGTTGGGGTTGTCTATGTCTTGATTGGTTTAACTTTCTTCTTAATCGGGGTTAACCAAGGATTTATGGATATGGGTCGTTACTTAGCGACTGAATTAGCCACTAACCACGAAGCCTTACTACCATGGATTGGTCTTGTGATGGGGCTAGTTGTTGTATTAGCTGAACCAGCTGTACACGTACTTGGGGACCAGGTTGAAGACGTGACAGGTGGACATATCCCTAATAAGTTGTTATTATTCTCGTTGTCGATTGGTGTAGGGTTAGCCGTAATGATGTCAATGCTTCGTATTATGGTACCAGGCGTTGAATTGTGGCACTTCCTATTGCCAGGATTTGGCTTATCAATATTATTAAGCTTTTACGTACCCAACCTGTTTACAGGTATCGCCTTCGATGCTGGTGGGGTAGCATCTGGTCCGATGACAGCGACATTTATCTTGGCCTTTGCTCAAGGTGTAGCCGATACGTTACCGCAAGCAGATATATTAGTAGATGGTTTCGGTATCATCGCAATGGTGGCAATGACCCCAGTGTTGATGGTTCAAATCCTAGGTTTAATCTATAAATTACGCGTTAAAAACAATAAAGCAATTGGTGAATAAGGGGGTTAATTGATGACTGTAGAATCAGTGGCGTTTTTCGCTATTGTAAACCATGGTTTTGGGCAAAAAGTACTTAAAACTGCCAAAGAGCATGGAACCGGTGGTGGCACCTTAGTCCTTTGTGATGGCACCATTCCAAATAAATTCCTTAACTTGATGGGA
>NZ_JBOEQF010000821.1:0-821 GCF_050689315.1 Aerococcus sp. L_32 | reverse complement strand
GCTTACTCAGCAACCTCGTCTAAAACTTCGTCACCTTTGAAGTCTTCAACAGTTACATCTTGTTCAGCTTCTTCTTGAGCGCCTTGTTTAGCTTCAAGAATTGCTTCAGCCATACCACCAGTGATCAATTTGATAGCGCGGATAGCGTCATCGTTTGAAGGGATTACGTAATCTACTTCATCTGGATCACAGTTAGTATCAACCATAGCGATAACAGGGATGTTTAATTTGTGTGCTTCTTGAATCGCAATTTTTTCTTTACGAGGGTCAACAACAAACATAACATCTGGAATACGTGGCATATCTTCGATACCGCCTAAGAATTTTTCTAGACGTTCTTTTTCTTTTAATAAGCCAACAACTTCTTTTTTAGGAAGAACGTCAAAAGTACCGTCTACTTCCATTTCTTTAATGTTTTTTAAGTGTTTGATACGTTTTTGGATAGTTTCCCAGTTAGTTAAAGTACCACCTAACCAACGGTGATTTACGTAGTATTGACCTGCACGAGTCGCTTCGTCAGCGATTGAATCTTGTGCTTGTTTTTTAGTACCTACGAATAACGCGATACCATCGTTACCTACTAAATCACGCATAGCGTTGTAAGCTTGGTCTACTAACTTAACAGTTTTTTGTAAGTCAATGATGTAAATACCATTACGTTCAGTAAAGATGTATTTATCCATTTTAGGGTTCCAACGACGTGTTTGATGTCCAAAGTGAACACCAGCTTCTAATAATTGTTTCATGCTAATAACTGGCATGTTAAATTCCTCCATTTGGTTTTTATTTTTCCGCCCCTATTTCAAAGACTCGCCACTAGC
>NZ_JBOEQF010000820.1:0-823 GCF_050689315.1 Aerococcus sp. L_32 | reverse complement strand
AGTTTGCGCTAAAATAGTTTGGTTATCAATACGGTCATTCATATATTCAAAGTGCTCTGGGCGTAACCCAATTTGAATTTCTTGACCAGTTGCTTCTACTAAAATGTTATCCTGCATCTCTTGAGCTAATGGGAAGATTTCCTCGTTTGATTCAATTGCCATACCATTGTCGGTTTTCACTAAACGACCGTTTATTAAGTTCATTTGTGGACTGCCAATGAATTCTGCAACAAAACGGTTCACTGGATTATTGTATAAGTTTTCTGGTGTATCAAATTGTTCAACACAACCAGCATTTAAGACTGCAATACGCGTCCCCATTGTCATTGCTTCGGTTTGGTCATGTGTGACATAAATGAAGGTAGTTTGTAATTGACGGTGCAATTCAACGATTTCAGAACGCATCGATACACGTAATTTCGCATCCAAGTTTGATAATGGTTCATCTAATAAGAAGACTTTTGGATTACGTACCATCGCACGACCTAAAGCTACGCGCTGACGTTGTCCACCAGATAAGGCACCTGGCTTCTTGTCTAAGTATTCTGTTAGTTGTAGTGGTTTCGCTACTTCTTCAACTTTTGCATAACGTTCTTTCTTAGATACTCCTTCCATTTTCATTGCAAAGGCAATATTGTCACGAACATTCATATGTGGGTATAAGGCGTATGATTGGAAAACCATCGCGATGTCACGGTCTTTTGCAGGTGTATTGTTGACAACCTCATCACCAATACGTAATTCCCCTTCGGAAATAGTTTCTAATCCTGCGATCATACGTAGGGTAGTCGATTTTCCGCAACCAGAAGGTCCTACAAATACG
>NZ_JBOEQF010000819.1:0-823 GCF_050689315.1 Aerococcus sp. L_32 | reverse complement strand
TGTATTTGTAGGACCATCTGGTTGCGGCAAATCGACTACCCTACGTATGATCGCAGGATTAGAAACTATTTCTGAAGGGGAATTACGTATTGGTGATGAGGTTGTCAACAACGTACCTGCAAAAGACCGTGACATCGCAATGGTTTTCCAATCATACGCCTTATACCCACATATGAATGTTCGTGACAATATTGCCTTCGCAATGAAAATGGAAGGTATTTCGAAAAAAGAACGTTATGCAAAAGTTGAAGAAGTAGCGAAATCACTACAACTAACAGAATACTTAGACAAGAAGCCAGGTGCCTTATCTGGTGGACAGCGTCAGCGTGTGGCTTTAGGTCGTGCGATGGTACGTAATCCAAAAGTCTTCTTATTAGATGAACCATTATCAAACTTAGATGCGAAATTACGTGTATCGATGCGTTCTGAAATCGTTGAATTGCACCGTCAATTAAAAACTACCTTCATCTATGTCACACATGACCAAACCGAAGCGATGACAATGGGGACACGTATTGCAGTCTTAAATGCTGGTCGCGTTGAACAATTTGATACACCAGAAAACTTATACAATAATCCAGTGAACCGTTTTGTTGCGGAATTCATTGGCAGTCCACAAATGAACTTAATAAACGGTCGGTTAGTAAAAACTAAAAATGGTACGGCAATTGAATCAAGCGAGGAAATCTTCCCATTACCTCAAGAGATGCAGGATAACATTTTAGTAGAAGCAACAGGTCAAGAAATTCAAATTGGTTTACGCCCAGAGCACTTTGAATATAAGAATGACCGTTTTGATAACCAGACTATTTTAGTTCAAACG
>NZ_JBOEQF010000818.1:0-824 GCF_050689315.1 Aerococcus sp. L_32 | reverse complement strand
CGAAGAATATTGACTTGTCATGAAAATCTGATTAAATCTTTCATGACAGCCTAAAATCATTGCAATTTTTCTAACTTTTTTGGTCGTTGGAAGCAGATAAGGTCTAGGTCTAGCCATTATCTGGGATAAATGGTAAAATATCTTAGATTATGAAAGATAGGTGGAACGAAAGTCGTTAAGACGCGACCTTTCTATTGCATCTACAAACATTTAACGCACAGTATAAAAAGTTGGAGTGACAAATATGTCGAATGAAGAAAAAAACAGAGTAATAGCGAAATTGGGCTATCATAAATTCACCATCAAGAGTCATAAAACAAGTGAGCATATTCAACAAGTGAGCCGTGATATCAACCAATTACTTGCTGATATCAGTAAAAAGAATCCTAATATGTCAATGGAGGAGATGGCTTTATTAGTAGCGTTAAACATCCAATCTGATAATGTGGATTTACAAGCACAAATGGCTGCAAAATCTAAAGAAAACGCTGATTTAATGGTCCGTGTCAAATCAATGGAGCAAACCATGGGCACATTGGTGAAAGAAATTGCTGAAATAGAAAAAGAAAAAATGCGTGAAGCACAAGAAAAAACGCAATCCCAAACACCATCAAAAGGGAAGACAAACCCGGGACAAGCTAAAGCTTCAGCTAAAAGACCAGCGCAAACAAAAGCAAATGGACAACAAACACCATCACAGGCTGACTTAGATAAAGAAATTCCTGAAATTATCCAACCAAGTTTGAAGTCTAGTGTGAACACAGCCTCAAAACAATTGGGTCGTTTGCGTCAAACACCAAGATCATAGGCTATTGATAGAAAAT
>NZ_JBOEQF010000817.1:0-824 GCF_050689315.1 Aerococcus sp. L_32 | reverse complement strand
TTTTTCTATCAATAGCCTATGATCTTGGTGTTTGACGCAAACGACCCAATTGTTTTGAGGCTGTGTTCACACTAGACTTCAAACTTGGTTGGCTAATTTCAGGAATTTCTTTATCTGAGTCAGCCTGTGTTAGTGTTTGTTTTCCACTTGCTTTTGTTTGCGCTGGTCTTTTAGCTGACGATTTAGCATGTCCCTGGTTCGTCTTGGCTTTTGATGGTGTTTGCGGTTGAGTTTTTTCTTGTGCTTCACGCATCTTTTCTTTTTCTATTTCAGCAATTTCTTTCACCAATGTGCCCATGGTTTGCTCCATTGATTTCACACGGACCATTAAATCGGCATTTTCTTTAGATTTTACGGCCATTTGTGCTTGTAAATCCACATTATCAGATTGGATGTTTAACGCTACTAATAAAGCCATCTCTTCCATTGACATATTGGGATTCTTTTTACTGATATCAGCAAGTAATTGGTTGATATCACGGCTCACTTGTTGAATATGTTCACTTGTTTTATGACTCTTGATGGTAAATTTGTGATAGCCCAATTTCGCTATTACTCTGTTTTTTTCTTCATTCGACATATTTGTCACTCCAACTTTTTATACTGTGCGTTAAATGTTTGTAGATGCAATAGAAAGGTCGCGTCTTAACGCCTTTCGTTCCACCTAGCTTTCATAATCTTAGATATTTTACCATTTATCCCGAATAATGGCTAGACCTAGCCACTATCTGCTTTTAATGACCAAAAAAGGTAGAAAAATTGCAATGATTTTAAGCTATCATGAAAGATTTAATCAGATTTTCATGACAAGTCAATATTCTTCA
>NZ_JBOEQF010000816.1:0-826 GCF_050689315.1 Aerococcus sp. L_32 | reverse complement strand
AAAAAAAAAAAGACGAGTCCCGCTACTGAATTGTAATTGGTCTCGTCTCTGTAATTTTTATGGCTTAATGATGGTGGTGGTCATGATCGTGGTCAAATTCTTCCATCAATAAATCAGGATGGTCAGCTTCTAGTTGGTCTAAAACTGCCGTCACTTGCGGATCAACGTTGCCTAAAATATCTTCATAAATGGCTAAATATTCATAGGCCGCTTCATATTGGTCGTGCTCATTAAAGCGGAATGCGGCTTCTTTTAAAGCTGTTAACATATCCACTGATGGGTAGTCGTTTAATCCCAGATCATCAAGGAAGGCTTCTTGTTCCTTACCTTCAAGGATTGCTGGCCACTCGCGGTCTAATTCTTCTAAGACCTCCAAACCTGCTCTGGCATTGTCATTTTCATTCCACATAAGGGAAATATGGTATAACGTATAAGCTTTTTCAAAGTCTTCTTTACGGTAGTAGAAGTCCCCGATTAAAGCAAAACCATAAGCTAGGTCCTCTACTCTAAGTGAGTAACTCAAGCCATTAAGAATGGTTGGGTAAGACATCCCATACTGTTCCATTTCTTGATATAGTTCCGCTAAGGCGTAGATGGTATCTACATCATATGGATTCCATAATAAGGCTTGTTGGTATGAGTCAATCGCTTCACGCCATTCATTCGCTTTAATTTGCACTTTGGCATACTCCACGTACATACCCGCATAATCGCGCGTAGTTGGTGATAATTCTAAACCTGTATCATTGTTATAGATAAATTGGAAAAGGTCTAGTTCATCATAAATACTTAAATTTTTAATATTTTTCTTTGGTGTGAATCGGTT
>NZ_JBOEQF010000815.1:0-826 GCF_050689315.1 Aerococcus sp. L_32 | reverse complement strand
TTGTCATTTTGATTGAGACTGTAACAAAGCTGTCACACCTTCTATTTGTATCTAACAAACAGCATAATATCGGGCGCCAAAAGTCAAACTCTTCCAATACTTCCCAAAACACGTCAATTACTTGCAGTAATTGTTCGGCTTTTGGTCCAGTCCGTTGAGTCTGAACGACTTTTGCCACCCTTCTATTTTAACACATGCCAACCATTGTAATATAACCTATAGGTCAAAGCAAGCAGAAATATCTTCCGGCAAGGGTGCCTGGATTTCAACCATTTCACCGGAAAATTGGTGTTTAAATTTTAGGGACCGACAATGCAAGGCTTGTCTTTGAATGCCATGGTCCATTTGACCACCGTACAAGTCGTCTCCAATAAGTGGCGCATCATTAAAAGCAAAATGCACCCGGATTTGATGGGTGCGTCCAGTATGTAACTGTACTTTATAGACTTTTAAGGCGCCCACTTGTTCAGCTAGCCAATACTCTGTTAAAGCTGATTGGCCTGATTCGTGAACCCGTCGTTCAATGATTGACCGCGGACTTCTAGCAATCGGCTCATCAATAAAACCATGGTCAAGGTCAGATACTTTTTTATCCGAAACAGCTAGATAGGTCTTTTCAATGCCTTTTTGCTGCATTTGCTGGTCAATTAAGCCATGGGCAAAAGCGTGTTTCGCAAATAACATGACCCCACTCGTATCCCGGTCCAACCGCGTCACCACATGGATGACCTGGTTGTCATAATCCTGACTCTGGTAATAGGCCTTTAAAATATTAGCCATTGACCCCTGAGGATTGTATTGGGACGGAATAGAGGTGTAGCCAGCT
>NZ_JBOEQF010000814.1:0-827 GCF_050689315.1 Aerococcus sp. L_32 | reverse complement strand
TTTGACTTACACCGTTACCTTCATTTCCCATAACCAAGGCCCATTTCCCTTTCGATTTTAAATCAAAGGCGTTACTTGCTTTCGCTTGGTTGTTTAGTTCTGTTGTTGTAATAAAATAGCCAGCCTCTTGTAATTGTGGAATGACTTCTACCAAGTCAACCTCATAAGTATTCACGGCAAAATGACTACCTTGCATAGATCTAAGAACCTTATCATTATATAAGTCAACCGTACCCAATCCTAATAAGACATCTTGGTAACCGAAAGCATCCGCAGTCCGGATTAAAGTACCTAAGTTCCCTGGATCTTGCACTTGGTCTAAAATCAGTAATCCTTTTGACAATTGGTCAATGTCCAATAACTTAGCTTGCGGTAAGCTGGCTACTGCGAAGATATCTTGGTGGTGATCTGTTTGGCTTAGTGCCTTCGCCACCTCAGGCGTTACCTGTGTCAGCGGCAAATCAGCTTTTAAAGCTTGAACTTGCATCACATTTTGATGGCTACTTTCAGGCACATAGTAAATCATTTGAATCTCTGCATCCGCCTTGACGGCCATCTCTACAAGATGTGGCCCTTCCAGCAAATACTGGCCTGCTTTTTTGCGACCTTTACGAGTAAAAAGTTTCTTTAATTCTTTAATCTGTTGATTTTGAACAGATGAAATTAAGCGTTCTACCATAGGCTTATGCGTTTTCTGGCTTAATCAATTCGTAAATGGCTTCAGCGTAAATAGCTGCTGATTTCATTAAGTCACGAACCGCAAAGAATTCATTGGCTTGGTGCATAGTGTCTACTGAATCTGGGAATAATGCACCAAAGGCTACACC
>NZ_JBOEQF010000813.1:0-827 GCF_050689315.1 Aerococcus sp. L_32 | reverse complement strand
CTGTCATTTTGATTGAGACTGTAACAAAGCTGTCACACCTTCTATTTGTATCTAACAAACATCATAATATCGGGCGCCAAAAGTCAAACTCTTCCAATACTTCCCAAAACACGTCAATTACTTGCAGCAATTGTTCGGCTTTTGGTCCAGTCCGTTGAGTCTGAACGACTTTTGTCACACCTTCTATTTTAACACATGCCAACCATTGTAATATAACCTATAGGTCAAAGCAAGCAGAAATATCTTCCGGCAAGGGTGCCTGGATTTCAACCATTTCACCGGTAAATTGGTGTTTAAATTTTAGAGACCGACAATGCAAGGCTTGTCTTTGAATGCCATGGTTCATTTGACCACCGTACAAGTCGTCTCCAATAAGTGGTGCATCATTAAAAGCAAAATGCACCCGGATTTGATGGGTGCGTCCAGTATGTAACTGTACTTTATAGACTTTTAAGGCGCCCACTTGTTCAGCTAGCCAATACTCTGTTAAAGCTGATTGTCCTGATTCGTGAACCCGTCGTTCAATGATTGACCGCGGACTTCTAGCAATCGGATCATCAATAAAACCATGGTCAAGGTCAGATACTTTTTTATCCGAAACAGCTAGATAGGTCTTTTCGATGCCTTTTTGCTGCATTTGCTGATCAATTAAGCCATGGGCAAAAGCGTGCTTCGCAAATAACATGACCCCACTCGTATCCCGGTCCAACCGCGTCACCACATGGATGACCTGGTTGTCATAATCCTGACGCTGGTAATAGGCCTTTAAAATATTTGCCATTGACCCCTGAGGATTGTATTGGGACGGAATAGAGGTGTAGCCAGCC
>NZ_JBOEQF010000812.1:0-828 GCF_050689315.1 Aerococcus sp. L_32 | reverse complement strand
CCAGAAAGCAAGAATAGGATGTGAGACAGGGCGTTTAGGCAGGAGACGATGGAAGAATAGTGCAGTGTCACACAAAGTGTGAAACAAACTATTCTGAAGCGGACACCTGTCTGCCCTGGCGAGCTCAACTTCACAGGGTGTGAGTGTCGACGTTATAAACTACCTGGCTATGGGTGTGACAGAAAGCATCAGCCTCTAGCGCACCCTTAATATTGGTTACACACTAATACATTGCGTGCGCATTTTAAAGATAAACAACATTCAAAAAAAGCCAGGAGCGCTAACTCCTGACTTTCCAAAACTATTAATCTTGACGTTTTGTTTTACCTTCCCAATCAGAAAGGCCGCCTTTTAAAATATAAATTTTATCGTAACCAGCGTCTTTTAATTTCTTCGCTGCACGGCCAGTTAAACTGTGCACATCAGCGTATAAATAAATTGGACGTGATTTACTAAATCCTGGTACCCCTTGTTGTAAGGTAGAGTAAGGTACATTACGGGCACCAAAAATGTGGGCAGAGTTGAATTCATTTGCTTCTCGGATATCAATAATTTGTGCCGATTGCATGGTTTGTTGGAAATCTTCTTGAGAAATCATGGATGCATTGTTACGACGCAATAGGTAGCTGTATAACCAGAAGCCTCCCCAAACCAATAATACGACAATTAAAATAAGCCAAGAAATAGTACCAAAGTTGATCATAAGTGTTGTTTTTCCCTTCTAACGACAAATACTAAACATTTTTCATAACTAGTGACGCAGCACCATACACACCTGCATCATTCCCCAAGGTAGCTAAACGAATACTTGTTGTCCGTCCAACACCA
>NZ_JBOEQF010000811.1:0-829 GCF_050689315.1 Aerococcus sp. L_32 | reverse complement strand
ATCTAGATCATATTCTTTGGCATTTAAAATAAGTCTTAGATTGGCTACTTCATTTTCTTTGAAGTAAATGTAAGCCAATACGGGCATTGGGCCAAATGGTACCCAAGCTGACTGACGAATTTCTTCAGCCTCGATTTTTTTAATTTTCTTATCTAATTTCACCACATCAATTGGATCATTTGCACTAATACGGTCATTTATCTTACCAGCGAATGGTAAGCTGGCAAATTTATCCAATACGCGGTTATAGTCTTTACTCGTTGCTAAGTCGACTAATTCTACCTCTTCAAAAGTCCCATCATCAGATAAAACTGCTTCTAAGAACCCACGAGAACGGCCTTGTTTCATACCACGAACAACCATAGACAAGTTTTCTAAATCAATCATCATCAATAGGGTCTTCGCCATATCTTGATCATCTGAGTTGTCAGCGATGTCTCTTAAGTGGCCTAGGTAAGAATGGTCCAATAGGATCGAAATGCCGTCTAGGTCATGGTACTCTTCGTAGTAATCGCGTGCATGTTGGACGCCTTCTTTCATGACTTCTGGGAATTGGTTACCTTCACCAGTTTGCATTAAGGTCCGTAAGGCTTCGATTGAAAAACGGCCGATGTTGATATACATGTGCGAGAAATCACGTTCTGTATACCATTCTTTGAATAATACTTTCAAATTGTGGTAGCTGTAACGCAAGGCAAATACGTCTACCACTTCATCTACAGGCGTTTCTTCATATAAACCAGCATACATTTCACGTAAATCACGGGTTAGGAACCCTTCGAAATCATGTGTTTTCCCGATATTTTCAGGGATATGATAGTTGGTTTTA
>NZ_JBOEQF010000810.1:0-829 GCF_050689315.1 Aerococcus sp. L_32 | reverse complement strand
CAAAACCAACTATCATATCCCAGAAAATATCGGAGAAACACATGATTTCGAAGGGTTCCTAACCCGTGATTTACGTGAAATGTATGCTGGTTTATATGAAGAAACACCTGTAGATGAAGTGGTAGACGTATTTGCCTTGCGTTACAGCTACCACAATTTGAAAGTATTATTCAAAGAATGGTATACAGAACGAGATTTCTCGCACATGTATATCAACATCGGCCGTTTTTCAATCGAAGCCTTACGGACATTAATGCAAACTGGTGAAGGTAACCAATTCCCAGAAGTCATGAAAGAAGGCGTCCAACATGCACGCGATTATTACGAAGAATACCATGACTTGGACGGCATTTCGATCCTATTGGACCATTCTTACCTAGGCCACTTAAGAGACATCGCTGACAAATCTGATGATCAAGATATGGCGAATACCTTATTGATGATGATTGATTTAGAAAACTTATCTATGGTTGTTCGTGGGATGAAGCAAGGTCGTTCTCGTGGGTTCTTAGAAGCAGTCTTATCTGATGATGGTACTTTTGAAGAAGTGGAACTAGTTAATTTAGCAACTAGCAATGACTATAACCGCGTATTGGATAAATTTGCCAGCTTACCATTTGCAGGCAAGATAAATGACCGTATAAGTGCAAATGATCCAATTGATGTGGTGCAATTAGACAAAAAAATCAAGAAAATTGAGGCCGAAGAAATTCGCCAGGCAGCTTGGGTACCATTTGGACCAATGCCTGTATTGGCATATATTTATTTTAAAGAAAACGAAGTAGCCAATTTGAGGTTAATTTTAAACGCGAAAGAATATGATCTAGAG
>NZ_JBOEQF010000809.1:0-829 GCF_050689315.1 Aerococcus sp. L_32 | reverse complement strand
CACTGATGACTGGTCATTTAAATTATTTGGATCATTTGACTGAGACATTTGCTCATCTCCCTCGATTTTTATTTTAGACTCTTAACACTTTGATTATAGTAATTATATTTGAATTGTTTATGACTTTTTACAGGCGATTCTATAAATATTTGTAAAAATTTATAGGGTAAACAAGCTTGTTGGCTTGTCTGGATTTGTATCATATACTTCAAATTGCTCATGAACACCAAGATCAGCTTGAACCATTTTTGATACACATGTTTGATGTGCAATCGACTTCATATTATTCTCTTTAGATAAATGGCCTAGATAGATACGTTTCGTTCTATCCCCAATCATATCAATCATGGCTTGAGCACCGGCATCGTTTGATAAATGGCCCTCATCACCAAGGATACGTTGTTTTAAAGACCAAGGATAAGCACCCATCCGCAACATATCCAAATCATGGTTGGACTCGATTAAATAGCCATCTGAATTCTTCAATAAGCCAATTAACCGGTCACTCACATAACCTGTATCCGTTAGAATGGTAAACTGTCGGTCATCCTTTTGAAAGGCATAAAACTGCGGTTCAGCAGCGTCATGGCTCACACCATAGGACACAATATCCACATCGCCTAAAGTTAGTATATCACCTTGCTCCATGACATGCTGTTTTTCTACTGGGATAACCCCAACCTTACTCCCAATTGCTTGCCAGGTCGCCTCATTTGCATAGACATTTAAATCGTACTTACGCGCTAGAACCCCCATCCCCTTAATATGGTCTGAATGTTCATGCGTAATAAATAAACTATCAATCTCATTGATATCGCGATTAATGCCC
>NZ_JBOEQF010000808.1:0-829 GCF_050689315.1 Aerococcus sp. L_32 | reverse complement strand
TACTGATGACTGGTCATTTAAATTATTTGGATCATTTGACTGAGACATTTGCTCATCTCCCTCGATTTATATTTTAGACTCTTAACACTTTGATTATAGTAATTATATTTGAATTGTTTATGACTTTTTACAGGTAAAATTATAAATATTTATAAACATTTATAGAGTATACAAGCTAGTCGGCTTGTCAGGATTGGTGTCATATATCTCAAACTGATCATTTACTCCCATATCAGCCTGAAGCATTGCGGATACGCAAGTTTGGTAGGCAATGGTTTTCATATTATTCTCTTTAGATAAATGGCCTAGATAGATACGTTTCGTTCTATCCCCAATCATATCAATCATGGCTTGAGCACCGGCATCGTTTGATAAATGACCCTCATCGCCAAGGATACGTTGTTTTAAAGACCAAGGATAAGCACCCATCCGCAACATATCCAAATCATGGTTGGACTCGATTAAATAGCCATCTGAATTCTTCAACAAACCAATTAACCGGTCACTCACATAACCTGTATCCGTTAGAATGGTAAACTGTCGGTCGTCCTTTTGAAAGGCATAAAACTGCGGTTCAGCAGCGTCATGGCTCACACCATAGGACACAATATCCACATCCCCTAAAGTTAGTATATCACCTTGCTCCATGACATGCTGTTTTTCTACTGGGATAACCCCAACCTTACTCCCAATTGCTTGCCAGGTCGCCTCATTAGCATAGACATTTAAATCGTACTTACGCGCTAGAACCCCCATCCCCTTAATATGGTCTGAATGTTCATGCGTAATAAATAAACTATCAATCTCATTGATATCGCGATTAATGCCG
>NZ_JBOEQF010000807.1:0-831 GCF_050689315.1 Aerococcus sp. L_32 | reverse complement strand
GCAAAAAAAAAAAGACGAGTCCCGATATGAATCTCAAATTGGTCTCGTCTCTGTAATTTTTATGGCTTAATGATGGTGGTGGTGGTCGTGATCATGGTCCAATTCTTCCATCAATAAATCAGGATGGTCAGCTTCTAGTTGGTCTAAAACTGCCGTCACTTGCGGGTCAACGTTGCCTAAAATATCTTCATAAATGGCTAAATATTCATAGGCCGCTTCATATTCGCCGTGCTCGTTAAAGCGGAATGCTGCTTCTTTTAAAGCAGTTAACATATCCATTGATGGGTAGTTGTTTAAGCCCAGATCGTCAAGGAAGGCTTCTTGTTCCTTACCTTCAAGGATTGCTGGCCACTCGCGGTCTAATTCTTCTAAAACCTCCAAACCTGCTCTGGCATTATCATTTTCATTCCACATCAGTGAAATATGGTATAACATGTAGGCTTTCTCAAAGTCTTCTTTATGGTAGTAGAAGTCCCCAATTAAGGCAAAACCATAAGCTAGGTCTTCTACTCTAAGTGAATAACTCAAGCCATTAAGAACGGTTGGATAAGACATCCCGTACTGTTCCATTTCTTGGTATAGTTCCGCTAAAGCGTAGATAGTGTCTACATCATAGGGATTCCATAATAAGGCTTGTTGGTATGAGTCAATCGCTTCACGCCATTCATTGGCTTGAATTTGCACTTTTGCATATTCTACATACATCCCAGCATAGTCGCGCGTTGTTGGCGCTAATTCTAGACCTAGTTCATTATGGTAAATAAACTGGAATAAGTCTAATTCATCATAGATACTTAAATTTTTAATATTTTTCTTTGGTGTGAATCGGTC
>NZ_JBOEQF010000806.1:0-832 GCF_050689315.1 Aerococcus sp. L_32 | reverse complement strand
AACACCTTTAGGCATTTGAACGATAGATAACAAGGCATCTAAACCTGACAAGGTAGATGATTTAACCGGTACACCGATTACTGGTTTAACCGTCATGCCAGCAATCACCCCTGGTAAATGCGCCGCTTTACCGGCAATACCGATGTAAAGGTCAGCATCATTTTGCCCAACTAAGGCTTGTAAATCATCTAAGGCACGGTGGGCAGAAATCACAGATACTTGGTAAGGAATTTCAAATTTACTTAGGTTACTAGTTACTTTGCGGGCGATTTCAACATCACTTGAACTACCCATAATAATTCTAACGAACATCATTTCCTCCTATTTGGCGTTTAAATACGCAAAAGCTTCAGTTAAGAATGGATTTTCACCTTGACTTGGCACATTTTGGTAGAGGTCTTGCCCACTTCTTTCAAATGAAGAGATGGTCCCAAAGACTAAACCATTTGGACTAGCTAAGCCATCGATATTTTCTTCTGCAAAATAAGTATCAAAAGCGGCAATCACTTGACCTTTAGCTTTGATTTTTTCTGCTGCTTCCCCTAATACAACGCGACCAAATGCTGTTGCAAGCGGTGCGGTATAGGTTTTGTTAGCTCGACCAGTGGTAAAGGCTGATTTTTCAGAAACGACACGGCCAGTAGTCAAATCAGACACGAACTTGCCGTTTTGATTTGGTAAAACACGAATCGCTGAGTGACCAGTCACTTGGCCAAATTCAATTAAACCAGTGCGGATTAAGGCTGAAAAAGCAGATCCAGACCCGATAATTAAGCGGTTGGCTTGTAAATGAGCGTCAATAGCTTGGCTAACATCCGGTCTATTAAGGATT
>NZ_JBOEQF010000805.1:0-832 GCF_050689315.1 Aerococcus sp. L_32 | reverse complement strand
AGCAAGAAGCACGACAATTGCCCCTGACGGCACTGTAGCGATTGTTTTGGTGATAAAAGTAAGGAAAACTACTAAAACGACAAAATCAGAAATCGTTAATGAAGCATCATATATATTAATTATAAAGGAAATGGCTAAAGATACATAGATAGCTGCACCACCTAGATTTAGTGTGTAGCCTAGGCACGTTACACCTGATGAGATCACTTTTGGTACTTTATTTTCTTCTAAACGGTCGATAAGTGATGGTAATACAACGCTTGAACCGCCTGTAATAAAGGCAATAAAGCTCAAGTCAGAGATGGATTTAAATAATGAAATGTAGGATACCCCGAAACTGTAAGCAATGATGGGATAAATTACTAAGGCGGCTGTTAGGTATGCGATGTATAGCCAGAATAGGAAACTAAATACAGAAGAAATACCTGAAATTCCATAAATTGCAACGTCATAGGCTAGGAATCCGAAAACCCCGATTGGTGCAAATTGTATGGCATAGTCAACCATTTTAAAGATGGCCGTTTTCCAAGATTTAAAGAAAGAGATAACTGGCTTTGCTTCATCACCAATTGCGATTAGACCTATACCAAGGAAAATAGCAAAGAAAATGATTGGCAATAAGCTACCATCAGCTAAAGTTTGAAAGATATTGCTTGGAATAATACTCAAGACGAAATCTTGTAAGTTAATCCCAGTCGCAATCCCATCAAGTGATTCGGTAGAGATTTCACCAAGTGCCACATCACCGCCAACATTCACTAGCTTACCAAATACCAAGGTCAAGCCAATCAAAAAGGTGGTTACGAGGAAAAAGTAGCCAATTGCCTTAAAG
>NZ_JBOEQF010000804.1:0-832 GCF_050689315.1 Aerococcus sp. L_32 | reverse complement strand
TTTTAAGGCAATTGGCTACTTTTTCCTCGTAACCACCTTTTTGATCGGCTTGACCTTGGTATTTGGTAGACTAGTGAATGTTGGCGGTGATGTAGCACTTGGTGAAATCTCTACCGAATCACTTGATGGGATTGCGACTGGGATTAACTTACAAGATTTCATCTTGAGTATTATTCCAAGCAATATCTTTCAAACTTTAGCTGATGGTAGCTTATTGCCAATCATTTTCTTTGCTATTTTCCTCGGTATAGGCCTAATCGCAATTGGTGATGAAGCAAAGCCAGTTATCTCTTTATTTAATTCTTGGAAAAAGGCCATCTTTAAAATGGTTGACTATGCCATTCAATTTGCTCCAATCGGGGTTTTCGGATTCCTAGCATATGACGTTGCAACTTATGGAATTTCAGGTATTTCTTCTGTATTCAGTTTCCTATTCTGGCTATACGTCGCATACCTAACAGTCGCCTTAGTAATCTATCCCATCATTGCGTACAGTTTTGGCGTATCCTATATTTCATTGTTTAAATCCATCTCTGACTTGAGCTTTATCGCCTTTATTACAGGCGGTTCAAGTGTTGTATTACCTTCACTTATCGAACGTTTAGAAGAAAATAAAGTCCCAAAAGTGATCTCATCTGGCGTAACGTGCCTAGGCTACACACTAAATCTAGGTGGTGCAGCTATCTATGTATCTTTGGCTATTTCCTTTATAATGAACATATATGATGCTTCATTAACAATTTCTGATTTTGTCGTTTTAGTAGTATTTCTTACTTTTATTACCAAAACAATCGCTACAGTACCATCAGGGGCCATTGTCGTGCTTCTTGCC
>NZ_JBOEQF010000803.1:0-833 GCF_050689315.1 Aerococcus sp. L_32 | reverse complement strand
TTAGTCCATGAAAGTTTCCCATTAATGCGTGCTGGTAAGTATGAAGAGGCAGAGGCGAAATTAAAAGAAGCGAATGATGCATTAGTTGAAGCGCATAATGCACAAACTGACTTATTACATCAATACGCGAATGGTGAAGATATCAATATGGAAATTATCATGGTACATGCACAGGATCATTTGATGACCTCAACGACCTTGCGAGAAATGGCAGTTGAAATGTTGGAGATGTATAAGGTAATGAAGGGTTAAAGTTAGGCTAACTAGAGAAAAGGATGCGGTTGACATGGCAAGAAGTAAAGAAGTTAAGAAACATGAAAAAGAATTGGCTTTGCGGAATTTTAGGTTTAATCGTTTCCTCTTTATTCGTTATGCTTTAGCCTTTAGTGTCATTGCTAATTTATATTGGCTGTTTATGAACTTGTTTACCCAAGTTTCATCAATCATCCTACCGGGTGCGATGGTGGTACTTGGTGGTATGGCCGCATTTGAATACTTGCGGATTTACTGGACCCATCAAAATACATTGAAGTTTTCAAAAATCTATTTCCAAACGCAAATTGTTGTAAATGTCCTTTTATTTTTTGCAACCTTTAGTAAAACCGTATTCAGTTATTTATATCCCTTCTTAGGGATGTCAAATGAAGCAATATTACTTGTCTACATTATCCTGGGAGTGGGGTTAGTGGTAGCAGGAGTATCTTTATTCAAAGTGCTACGAATCGCTAAAAATAAAGATAAGAAATATCAATATATTCAACGATATGAAAAATACACATCTTAACTGATGAAAAAATTTGAAGAAAAGAGTTGTTGAACATGTCTGAAGAAAA
>NZ_JBOEQF010000802.1:0-834 GCF_050689315.1 Aerococcus sp. L_32 | reverse complement strand
AAGCTTCTTAGCGCCGAATGTAGTTGGGGGTTGCCCCCTGTGAGACTAGGACGTTGCCATGCAAGATGAAAAAACCAGTAGCTTCGGCTGCTGGTTTTTTTTGTGGTCATTTTTCAAAATTTGAGTGATCTACAAGTGTTGGAATCCGAAGGATGTAAATATTGTTCAATAGCAGTGGTAAAATTATATTGATATTTAGCTACTAGAAGATTCTTTCAAAAAATGGCGAATACTTGTAAGTAATTTGACGGATGACGAATGAAGAATGGTGGAGTAATTCTCTGGAAATAAATCAAAACTAAAAACTTATAGACATTCACTAATGACAAAATTTAACTATCAATGAATTTATTGATCAAAATGCATAGCTAATTGTGAATGACAAAATATTTTTTTGACGGAAATTTTGTAAAAATAGTTGATTGAATCGGAAAATAATATAAAAATTTACAGCAAATAATAATCATTCCACATGAGATGGTATTTAAGCGTTGCTAGGAATATAACTAAAAATGCAAGGTGATGATCAAATACACACCCGTAGAAATGCCGTCAAATAAACCTTTCAATAAACATCTGCAAAAAGATAGAAAAATATATTGGAATATCGTTGACAAGGCTTCCTATAAGGGGTAATATATACAGGTTGCTTGTTGAGGGCGACAATGAGGTAGAAAAGAAATTTTAAATTCTTGTTGACAATAACTCAAGTCAAGTGATATGATATTCAAGTCGTTAACACGACATTGTTTGTATGAAATAACAAAAAACTTTTAAAACTTTTTGTTGACAAACGTCGAATGAAGATGATATGATATATGAGTTGCTAATAAA
>NZ_JBOEQF010000801.1:0-836 GCF_050689315.1 Aerococcus sp. L_32 | reverse complement strand
TATTAATAGTTCTAAACATTATAAAATGGGTGATAATGTCATCACTGCGAATAATGATGTAAATTTTTCAATTGAAAAAGGTGAATTAGCCATTATTCTAGGATCATCCGGTGCCGGAAAATCTACCATGCTAAATATTCTGGGAGGCATGGATTCGAATGATGAAGGTCAGGTCATCATTGACGGCAATGACATTGCTACTTATAACAAAAAGCAATTAACCAAATACCGCCGAGAAGATGTCGGTTTCGTATTTCAATTTTATAATTTAGTGCCTAACTTAACTTCAAAAGAGAATGTAGAGTTAGCTTCTGAAATTGTCAAGGACGCAAGTGATCCTATCGAAGTGTTAGAGGGTGTAGGTTTAGGTGAAAGAATCAATAACTTCCCTGCACAATTATCGGGTGGTGAGCAACAACGCGTTTCGATCGCTAGAGCGGTTGCTAAAAAACCAAAAATCTTATTATGTGATGAACCAACAGGTGCTTTAGACTTTGAAACAGGTAAACAAGTCTTACAAATCTTACAAGATATGAGTCGCAAGAATGGTGCCACTGTAGTTATCGTTACCCATAATGCAGCCATTGCACCTATTGCTGATAGAGTTATTCACATGCGTAATGCTACAGTGGAATCCATTGAAGTGAATGATGCACCTGAAAATATCTCAGATATCGAATGGTAGGTGACAAATAAACATGAAAAAGAAAATGTTATGGAAGGATATTCGAAAATCAATCACTAAATCAAAAGGTAGATTTTTCTCTATCATGGGGTTAATGTTGATAGGTTCTTTTGCCTTAATTGGTTTAAAAGTGACCGGACCAGATATGCGG
>NZ_JBOEQF010000800.1:0-836 GCF_050689315.1 Aerococcus sp. L_32 | reverse complement strand
TCGCATATCTGGTCCAGTCACTTTTAAACCAATTAAGGCAAAAGAACCTATCAACATTAACCCCATGATAGAGAAAAATCTACCTTTTGATTTAATAATTGATTTTCGAATATCCTTCCATAACATTTTCTTTTTCATGTTTATTTGTCACCTACCATTCGATATCTGAGATATTTTCAGGTGAATCATTTACTTCAATGGATTCCACTGTAGCATTACGCATGTGAATAACTCTATCAGCAATAGGTGCAATGGCAGCATTATGTGTCACGATAACTACAGTGGCACCATTCTTGCGACTCATATCTTGTAGGATTTGTAAGACTTGTTTACCTGTTTCAAAGTCTAAAGCACCTGTTGGCTCGTCACATAGTAAGATTTTTGGTTTTTTAGCAACCGCTCTAGCGATAGAAACGCGTTGTTGCTCACCACCGGATAATTGTGCAGGGAAGTTATTGATTCTCTCACCTAAACCTACACCCTCTAATACCTCGATAGGATCACTCGCATCTTTAACTATTTCAGAAGCCAACTCTACATTCTCCTTAGAAGTCAAGTTAGGCACTAAATTATAAAATTGAAATACGAAGCCTACATCTTCTCGGCGGTATTTTGTTAATTGCTTTTTGTTATAAGTAGAGATGTCATTGCCATCAATGATGACTTGACCTTCATCATTTGTGTCCATGCCTCCCAGAATGTTTAGCATGGTAGATTTTCCGGCACCGGATGACCCTAAAATAATGGCTAATTCACCTTTTTCAATTGAAAAATTTACATCATTATTCGCAGTGATGACATTATCACCCATTTTATAATGTTTAGAACTATTAATT
>NZ_JBOEQF010000799.1:0-836 GCF_050689315.1 Aerococcus sp. L_32 | reverse complement strand
CTGCAGAAAACACAAAAACGTGTAAATGCTCTTCAAAACGTGACCATTCCACAATTGGAAGGTGCGCAAAAATCTATTTCTTCTGCGCTTGAAGAGAAAGAACGTGAAGAATTTACCCGTCTTAAAGTGGTCAAACGCATCTTAAATAGCAAAGAGTAAAGGTAAAGACGACCTATGTAAATTGGTTTCGCGCCAGTATACATAGGCCGTCTTTTTGATTATATAAAAAGTGTTGGTGGAAGTTCCTTCGAACTTCTACCAACACTATTTGTATTGAATAACTTTATTCAACTAATTCTGTATTGTAATGTACATTTTGTACATCATCGTCGTCTTCTAATAAGTCGATCAAGTTTTCAAGTTGGCTGGCTTTATCTTCAGGTAGTTCTAACATTGTTTTAGCTACCATTGTGATTTCAGCTTGTGCTAATTTGAATCCTTGCGCTTCTAAGGCGTCACGAACATCAGTGAAGTCAGAAGCTTCTGTAGAAATTTCAAATACTTCATCTGAAGTTGTCATGTCTTCCCCACCAGCTTCGATTACGTTCATTAACATTTCATCTTCGTCAAGGTCTAAACCTTCACGCTCAATCACGATGTAACCTTGACGGTCAAACATGTAAGCAACTGAACCTGATTCACCTAATGAACCACCATTTTTGTTAAAGATAGTACGTATATTGGTTAAAGTACGGTTGGTATTATCAGTTAAGGTTTCAACTAAAATGGCAATACCGCCTGGTCCATAACCTTCGTAAGTGATTTCATCGTAATCTTCACCAGCGTTGTTACTTGAACCTTTTTCAATCGCACGGTTTACATTGTCGTTAGGCATG
>NZ_JBOEQF010000798.1:0-837 GCF_050689315.1 Aerococcus sp. L_32 | reverse complement strand
GACACCTTTAGGCATTTGAACGATAGATAACAAGGCATCTAAACCTGACAAGGTTGAAGATTTTACCGGTACACCGATTACTGGTTTAACAGTCATGCCAGCAATCACCCCTGGTAAATGTGCCGCTTTACCGGCAATACCGATATAAAGGTCAGCGTCATTTTGTCCAACTAAGGCTTGTAGATCATCTAAAGCGCGGTGAGCAGAAATCACAGATACTTGGTAAGGAATTTCAAATTTACTTAGGTTACTAGTTACTTTGCGGGCGATTTCAACATCACTTGAACTACCCATAATAATTCTAACGAACATAATATAATATCCTCCTATTTGGCGTTTAAATACGCAAAAGCTTCAGTTAAGAACGGATTTTCACCTTGACTTGGCACGTTTTGGTAGAGGTCTTGCCCACTTCTTTCAAATGAAGAGATGGTCCCAAAGACTAAACCATTTGGACTAGCTAAGCCGTCGATATTTTCTTCTGCAAAATAAGTATCAAAAGCGGCAATCACTTGACCATTAGCTTTGATTTTTTCTTCTGCTTCCCCTAATACAACGCGACCAAATGCTGTTGCAAGCGGTGCGGTATAGGTTTTGTTAGCTCGACCAGTGGTAAAGGCTGATTTTTCAGAAACTACACGGCCAGTAGTCAAATCAGACACGAACTTGCCGTTTTTATTTGGTAAAACACGAATCGCTGAATGACCAGTCACTTGGCCAAATTCAATTAAACCAGTTCGGATTAAGGCTGAAAAAGCAGATCCAGACCCGATAATTAAGCGGTCGGCTTGTAAATGAGCGTCAATAGCTTGGCTAACATCCGGTCTGTTAAGGATC
>NZ_JBOEQF010000797.1:0-837 GCF_050689315.1 Aerococcus sp. L_32 | reverse complement strand
AATTAATAGAAACAAAGAAAGTCGTCCTTGAAAAAGGGCGACTTTTTTTGTTAGCGCTAAAATATATTTGCCAACGGATATTAGAGCTAGCTTTATCGATCAAACTGTAGCGCAATTGTATGATTATTACTCACTACTTTTAAAAAAGAACACCCAACCAGTATCGTGAGAAAACAACTGCGCTTTCCCCGCCGGCAATAAAAGAGTGCTTTTACCAATGAACCTACATTAGTCGTATCCCTATGCGTGGAAATCATACCTAAATCCAGGATTAAAAAGTGAGAACTAACTAACAAGAATAGGCTGGCGCTTTCCTAGCATGCCTTCGCGGTGGTTCTGGAAAGCCTGGTACATATGATTCTATTTTGGACTTTAGCCTTACAGAATGAATAGCCAGATAAGCCCTTAGGCCACGGCTAAGGGCGGTTCAACTGCATCTAAGTCAATGATAATGAAAGCATAAGCCTACAGATTATGGAAATTCTTTAGGACATGTTTTTATTCCGAAGTTTCGTCTAGTTTTCACGCATAATATCAACACTTGTGGTTCGTTGGTCAAAATGCTTGCCGACTGTGATGATGTGGTCCAGGTTTTCGTCATAGTCTTTGGCAAAGACTATGGCATAAAGCAAGTTAAGTAGGTAAATGATCGAGGTATTAGAGGTGAAGTTACCGATTTTGGAGTACAATTTTTCCCGAGTCGTAATATTCAACCGGCAATCACTCATCTGTGCAATCGTGTTGTCCCCAATGCTGGTCAGGCTGATAATAGGCACTTCCTTATGCTTCAATATTTCCATGCATTTAATTAATCCAGCATTCTCTCCAGAATAAGAA
>NZ_JBOEQF010000796.1:0-837 GCF_050689315.1 Aerococcus sp. L_32 | reverse complement strand
TATGCCTAACGACAATGTAAACCGTGCGATTGAAAAAGGTTCAAGTAACAACGCTGGTGAAGACTACGATGAAATCACTTACGAAGGTTATGGACCAGGCGGTATTGCTATTTTAGTTGAAACCTTAACTGATAATACCAACCGTACGTTAACCAATATACGTACTATTTTTAACAAAAACGGTGGTTCATTAGGTGAATCAGGTTCAGTTGCTTACATGTTTGACCGTCAAGGTTACATAGTGATTGAACGTGAAGGTTTAGACCTTGATGAAGATGAAATGTTAATGAACGTAATTGAAGCTGGTGGGGAAGACATGACAACTTCAGACGAAGTGTTTGAAATTTCTACAGAAGCTTCTGACTTCACTGATGTTCGTGACGCCTTAGAAGCGCAAGGATTCAAATTAGCACAAGCGGAAATCACAATGGTAGCTAAAACAATGTTAGAACTGCCTGAAGATAAAGCCAGCCAACTTGAAAACTTGATTGACTTATTAGAAGATGACGATGATGTACAAAACGTACATTACAATACAGAATTAGCTGAATAAAGTTATTCAATACAAAAAGTGTTGGTAGTGGTTCGAAAGAAACTTCCGCCAACACTTTTTATATAATCAAAAAGACGACCTAAGTATACTGGCGCGAAACCAGCTTACAAAGGTCGTCTTTATCTTTACTACTTGCTATTTAAGATACGTTTAACCACTTTAAGACGGGTAAATTCCTCACGTTCTTTCTCTTCAAGCGCTGAAGAAATAGATTTTTGTGCACCTTCCAATTGAGGAATGGTCACGTTTTGAAGGGCATTTACACGTTTTTGCGTTTTCTGCAT
>NZ_JBOEQF010000795.1:0-838 GCF_050689315.1 Aerococcus sp. L_32 | reverse complement strand
GCCTTCAATTGTATAAGTATCTTTCATTATACATTCTCCTTTAGACGAAAATTATTGCGGATTGGCTGTATAGCCCGCTTCCGCAACAGCAGCCACAATGGCCGCACTATCTACTACTTGATCATCAAATCGGACCGTTAAAACTTTACTTTCAACCGGTACATCCGCTTCTTCAACGCCATTTAAGCCAGTTACTTCCTTTTCAATACGCGCCTTGCAGTGGGCACACGACATATCTGGGATTAAGTAAGTTTTCGTATTCATATTAAATTGCTCCTTATTTATGTATGTGTTTTTATGTTGTTTACATTTGTAATCTTAATAAACTTAATATACCTTGAATGATTACACTTGTCAACGATAAAGTCGCCATTTTTCAATTTCCTAAAAAATGAAGGCTAAATAGGTCATATGGTGAATTCTTCCTCATCAATAACTGGATTCACTATCATTGTCCATAATAGGATTATTCACTAGAATTTGTTCCCTATCCGTTACACACAAGAAATCCCAATATTCATTTCTTGAACCAAAAAAAGCAGGACTATCAAAGCCCCGCTTATGAACATCTTATAAATCTTGTATCTAATTAACTATTCCAAATATCTTCTAAAATGTTTGTTTGCGTCCGGTCTGGACCCACAGAGAATGTCGCAATATTTACACCAACTAATTCCGATACACGTTTAACATATTGACGCGCATTTGCTGGTAATTCTTCTAAAGTCTTACAAGCAGTGATGTCCTCAGACCAACCTGGCAACTCCTCGTAAACTGGCGTACATTCAGCCAATTGTTGTAGACTTGCTGGGTAGTGGTCAATACGTGTCCCGTCTGA
>NZ_JBOEQF010000794.1:0-838 GCF_050689315.1 Aerococcus sp. L_32 | reverse complement strand
TACTCGAAAAGAATGCAAACGGCTATTGAAAGGTGGCTATGTCACCGTTGACCGCCAAGTTGTCACACAATTCGCCACCGTTGTGGACCCCAGCTGGCAAGAGATTACCGTTGACCAAGTAGTAATTGATCGCCATTTTGGCCATACCTATTACTTGGTCCATAAACCCAAAGGCTACCTGTCAGCCAATAAAGACCAGACCCACCCAACGGTCATTGACCTGATTCAACCAGCAGATAATCCCGGCGATTTAGCAATCACCGGCCGTCTGGACCGCGATGCCCATGGACTCGTCTTCGTCACTAACAATGGCCAGCTCCATTACATCTTCCAACAACCCAAATTTGATATTCCAAAAACTTACCGCGTCAACGTGAATGGCCTTATTGATGGCAAAATGGTCGCACAATTTCAGGCTGGTGTCATTTTTCAGGATGGCACGATCTGTAAAGCGGCAAGGCTTGAAATCATTTCGGCAAGCCCGCAATCCTCAACTGGTTTAGTCACGATTTCAGAGGGGCGCCGCCACCAAGTGAAGAAAATGTTCCTTGCTTGCGGAGTAAAAGTCACAGACTTATACCGACAAGCAATTGGCAATTTAAGAATTGACGGCCTAGCGGAAGGGGGTTATCGCCAACTAAATGAAGCGGAAATCCAGTCACTCAAAGGTATCTTTCTTCTATATAATAGGCGTAAAGAAAGTTGAGGGAAAAGGGCGGTAAAATAGGCCAAAAAAATTTTCAAAAAACTTTTGCCCAAACTGTTGAAATCTATAATATCTGATGCTATACTATTCAAGTACGATATTTTTGAGCAAAAAAATCTCAGGAATAGCATC
>NZ_JBOEQF010000793.1:0-839 GCF_050689315.1 Aerococcus sp. L_32 | reverse complement strand
AGTGGTATTCTTGAGTTTTTTTGCCTCAAAAATATCGTACTTGATTAGTATAGCATCAGAAATTATAGATTTCAACAGTTTGGCCAAAAGTTTTTTGAAAAATTTTTTGGACTTATTTTACCGCCCTTTTCCCTCAACTTTCTTTACGTTTATTATATAGAGGAAAGATGCTTTTGAGTGACTGTATTTCTGCTTCATTTAGTTGACGATAGTCCCCCTCCGCTAGGTCATCAATCCTTAAATCGCCAATTTTTTGTCGGTATAAGTCTGTGACTTTTACCCCGCAAGCAAGAAACATTTTCTTCACTTGGTGGCGGCGCCCCTCTGAAATCGTGACTAAACCAGTTGAGGATTGCGGGCTTGCCGAAATGATTTCAAGCCTTGCTGCTTTACAGATCGTGCCATCCTGAAAAATGACACCCGCTTGAAATTGTGCGACCATTTTTTCATCAATAAGGCCATTCACAGTGATGCGGTAGGTCTTTGGAATATCAAATTTGGGTTGTTGGAAGATGTAATGGAGCTGGCCATTGTTAGTGACGAAGACGAGTCCATGGGCATCGCGGTCCAGACGGCCGGTAATTGCTAAATCGCCGGGATTATCTGCTGGTTGAATCAGGTCAATGACCGTTGGGTGGGTCTGGTCTTTATTGGCTGACAGGTAGCCTTTGGGTTTATGGACCAAGTAATATGTATGGCCAAAATGGCGATCAATTACTACTTGGTCGACGGTAATTTCTTGCCAGCTGGGATCAACAACGGTGGCGAATTGTGTGACAACTTGGCCGTCAACGGTGACATGGCCATCTTTCAATAGGCGTTTGCAGGCCTTTCGGGTC
>NZ_JBOEQF010000792.1:0-842 GCF_050689315.1 Aerococcus sp. L_32 | reverse complement strand
GACCGCGCCACGTACATCAATCTTGCCTTTGTCGTTTGGATTTAGGCTGATATGTGGCTCTTGAACGTAGCCTTTCACATTTCCTTGGCCGTCCGCAACAGCCACTAACTTACCAGCTGGGCCATTCCCGTTGATTTGGATAGTGATTTTGGCATCATCTTTAATATCAGACCCCATCATCAAAGTACCCACTAACGTACGTCCTAGGGCTGCTGTAGAAGCAGACCATGTATCATGTTTCTTTTGTGCCTCTTGGACAACAGCCGTAGCATCTACAGCTGTAATACGAACTTCACCATCAAAGGCTACTGCCTTAATTAATTTATCTGTCATTTATTTCACTCCATTATTAGGTGCTAGGCACCCATTATTCGCTTGTCGCTCTTCAACTACCATTCTAACCTAATTTGGCGAACAGTGAAAATATAATAGTTAGCAAGGTGTAAAGCAAACTGCTAAATAATGAACCGTTGGAACAAAATCTTTCAATATCTGAAACATATTGAAAGATTTTGTGAAACACAGTCACTATTGGTTTACTGAACCCGTTTATTGGTGCCAGGAAAGTCCCTTCTTTATTGCATTGAAAAACCTCCGATAAAATGTCATCGGAGGTTTTTATTGATTCAAGAAAAGTCGGCTCTTACACCCTAGTCGGGTTCGCTCGCACCCTTACTTAGTCTTGATCTATATGTGCGTTTCGCCCTTGTGGACCTTGATGATCGTCGCTGTCGTCATCAGAGTCATTAACATCATCAGCCGCTTCGGTTTGATCTTCTGAAGTCGTTTCTTCAGACCATTCACCATTACGGTATTGACGGTGCTCAGCGCCACGTTGTAAG
>NZ_JBOEQF010000791.1:0-842 GCF_050689315.1 Aerococcus sp. L_32 | reverse complement strand
ATACGTTCGGTAGGTAAGCAATGATTGCTGCACCAACAGTGTTTAAGATTGCTAAGTTTAATACATTTAAGGCTTCAACGGTAAAGAATAAACCAATGACTACAGCAACTACTTGACCAATGATTTCTGAAACATTGATGTTTTTAGTTGGTGCACCAGTTTCACGGTTGAATAAGTTGTTTAAACCAGTGCCCGCAAGTAAGTTTTGTACTAACTCACCAATGACTTTAGCAATCGCAAATCCAACACCTAATAAGATTACTGCTACTAAGATATTTGGAATTGCAGCAGCTACACTATTTAATACACCGATGATTGGTGTTGCAATTGAAGAAATCCCCAATGTCTCAAGGGCTACAACTGCAATTGGAATGAAAACAACAATGTAAGCTACATAAGAAAGTACGTTAGCAATTGTATCTGCTGTTTGTCCGTCTGCTGTTTTGTTACCAGTAAATTTATCCACATACTTGTCGATGTTAACTGTTTTAACTAGTGAGTAAACTAATTGTTTCACTAAACGTGCTACCACTACAGCTACAATCATAATGATGATTGCGCCAACGATTGATGGTAAGAAACCTAAAGCACTTGCTGTCATATCACGAATTGGTGTCGCGATAGAAGTTAGACCAAATGTATCGAAGATGCCTGGTAAGAATAGCACCCAAACAATGTAGTATAGAATTTGCGCGATAGTATCAAACGTTGATTCCGCTTGATCCTCAGTCTCTGCAATATTCCATTTCACGAAGCGACCAGCTAAACCTACCGCTCGTAAACCTTTTGAAACTGCCTTCTTAACTAATACTGCCACGATCCACGCAACAAGAATTAATAAG
>NZ_JBOEQF010000790.1:0-842 GCF_050689315.1 Aerococcus sp. L_32 | reverse complement strand
ATTATTAATTCTTGTTGCGTGGATCGTGGCAGTATTAGTGAAAAAGGCAGTTTCAAAAGGTTTACGAGCGGTGGGATTACCAGGTCGCTTCGTGAAATGGAATGTTGCAGAGACTGAGGATCAAGCGGAAACAACGATTGATACCATCGCGCAAATTCTATACTACATTGTTTGGGTGCTATTCTTACCAGGCATCTTCGATACATTTGGTTTGGCTTCTATTGCGACACCAATTCGTGATATGACAGCAAATGCTTTAGGGTTCTTACCATCAGTCGTTGGTGCAATCATTATTATGATTGTAGCGGTAGTGGTAGCGCGTTTAGTGAAACAATTAGTTTACTCACTAGTTAAAACAGTTAACATCGACAAGTATGTGGCTAAATTTACTGGTAACAAAACAGCAGACGGACAAACAGCAGATACAATTGCTAACGTACTTTCTTATGTAGCTTACATTGTTGTTTTCATTCCAATTGCAGTTGTAGCCCTTGAAACATTAGGGATTTCTTCAATTGCAACACCAATCATCGGTGTGTTAAATAGCGTAGCTGCTGCAATTCCAAATATCTTAGTAGCAGTAATCTTATTAGGTGTTGGATTTGCGATTGCTAAAGTCATTGGTGAGTTAGTACAAAACTTACTTGCGGGTACTGGTTTAAACAACTTATTCAACCGTGAAACTGGTGCAACAACTAAAAACATCAATGTTTCAGAAATCATTGGTCAAGTAGTTGCAGTAGTCATTGGTTTATTCTTTACGGTTGAAGCCTTAAACGTATTAAACTTAGCGATCTTAAACACTGTTGGTGCAGCAATCATTGCTTACCTACCGAACGTAC
>NZ_JBOEQF010000789.1:0-844 GCF_050689315.1 Aerococcus sp. L_32 | reverse complement strand
TTTACAACGTGGCGCTGAGCACCGTCAATACCGTAATGGTGAATGGTCTGAAGAAACGACATCTGAAGACCAAACCGAAGCGGCTGATGATGTTAATGAATCTGATGACGACAGCGACGATCATCAAGGTCCACAAGGACGAAACGCACATATAGATCAAGACTAAGTAAGGGTGCGAGCGAACCCAAATAGGGTGTAAGAGCCGACTTTTCTTGAATCAATAAAAAACCTCCGATGACATTTTATCGGAGGTTTTTCAATGCAATTAAAGAAGTGACTTTCCTAGCAGCAATAAACGGGTTCATTAAACCAATAATGACTGCGTTTCACAAAATCTTTCAATATCTTTCAGATATTGTGCATTTTTTGTTCCAAGGGTCATTATTTACCGGGTTGCTTTACACCTTGCTAACTATTATATTTTCACTGTTCGCCAAATTAGGTTAGAATGGTAGTTGAAGAGCGACAAGCGAATAATGGGTGCCTGGCACCTAATGATGGAGTGAAATAAATGACAGATAAATTAATTAAGGCAGTAGCCTTTGATGGTGAAGTTCGTATTACAGCTGTAGATGCTACAGGTATTGTCCAAGAGGCACAAAAGAAACATGATACATGGTCTGCTTCTACAGCAGCCCTAGGACGTACGTTAGTGGGTACTTTGATGATAGGGTCTGATATTAAAGATGATGCCAAAATTACTATCCAAATCAACGGGAATGGTCCAGCTGGTAAGTTAGTGGCTGTTGCGGACGGTCAAGGAAATGTGAAAGGCTACGTTCAAGAGCCACATATCAGCCTAGATCCAAACGACAAAGGCAAGATTGATGTACGTGGCGCGGTT
>NZ_JBOEQF010000788.1:0-844 GCF_050689315.1 Aerococcus sp. L_32 | reverse complement strand
CAACTTAGGTGACCTTGGTTACAATCATAAAAACTATAAGGGTTAATAAACGCGTCGCTAACAAAATGGCATCATATTGACATGCAAAACGAAAGGGGACAAGACCATGCGAAAAGACCATTACGCGCGTTTCGATGGGATTGTCCTTTTTACGCGGAAATACAAGGAAAAAGACCTGCTGATTAAAATATTCACCAAGGAATTTGGTAAGCGGATGTTCTTCATTAAGAATATTCAACGACAAAATAACAGTTTAAGGGAAATTGCCTTTCCCTATATGCGAGCCTCTTTTGTGGGAACCATCAACGATAAAGGTTTTTCCTTTCTTAATGATACGGACGATGTTCTATTTCCAAAGGCAACGATCTCAAATATACAGGCTAATGCCTATGCAGCCTACATGACAGGTTTGACCGATGCCGCCTTTGAAGACTTTATTGAAGAAGACAAGGTTTTTAATTTGTTGTGGCAAGGTCTAGGCAAAATAGAAGCCGGCGTCGATCCGTCAGTCGTGGCCAATATATTTGAAATTCAGTTGCTGCCGAAATTCGGGGTGGGCCCTAACTTTAGGTCATGTGCTATTTGTGGCCGTGATCAAGGCCGTTTTGACTATTCCATGCAATATGCTGGCGTTTTATGCGAACAACATTTTCACATGGATGATAGGCGTCTCCATTGGTCACCACGGGCAAGTCATTTTATTCGACTGTTTAGTCAAATACCATATGACAAACTAGGTCAAGTGGACTTACAGGCGACAACAAAAACTGAAATTCGGCAAGCCTTGGATGATCTTTACGAAGAGTATGTAGGAATCCACTTAAAAAGTAAGCATTTTATCAGC
>NZ_JBOEQF010000787.1:0-844 GCF_050689315.1 Aerococcus sp. L_32 | reverse complement strand
TAACCTAGGTGACCTTGGCTACAACCATAAAAACTATAAGGGCTAATAAACGCATCGCTAACAAAATGGCATCATATTGACATGCAAAACGAAAGGGGACGAGACCATGCGAAAAGACCATTACGCGCGTTTCGATGGGATTGTCCTTTTTACGCGGAAATATAAGGAAAAAGACCTGCTAATTAAAATATTCACCAAGGAATTTGGTAAGCGGATGTTCTTCATTAAGAATATTCAACGACAGAATAACGGTTTAAGAGAAATTGCCTTTCCCTATATGCGGGCTTCATTTGTGGGAACCATCAACGATAAAGGTTTTTCCTTTCTTAATGATACGGACGATGTTCTATTTCCAAAGACAACGATCTCAAATATACAGGCCAATGCCTATGCAGCCTACATGACGGGTTTGACTGATGCCGCCTTTGAAGATTTTATCGAAGAAGACAAGGTTTTTGATTTTTTGTGGCAAGGTCTAGCCAAAATAGAAGCCGGCGTCGATCCGTCAGTCGTGGCTAATATATTTGAAATTCAGTTGTTGCCTAAATTCGGGGTGGCCCCTAACTTTAAATCTTGTGCCATTTGTGGCCGAGATCAAGGCCGTTTTGACTATTCCATGCAATATGCTGGCGTTTTATGCGAACAACATTTTCACATGGATGACAGGCGTCTCCATTGGTCACCAAGGGCAAGTCATTTCATCCGACTATTTAGTCAAATGCCCTATGACAAACTAGGGCAAGTGAACTTACAGGCGGCAACGAAAACTGAAATTCGTCAAGCCTTGGATGATTTTTACGAAGAGTATGTAGGGATCCACTTAAAAAGTAAGCATTTTATCAGT
>NZ_JBOEQF010000786.1:0-846 GCF_050689315.1 Aerococcus sp. L_32 | reverse complement strand
GTTAAAGGTGGTACATGATCCATTTAAAGCACCTGGTCTAGGTTCAAACAGGATTCAAAATCATACTGGATGGATTAAGCTTCCAACAGTTGAAATTCGTCCAAGGTTTGGTCGCGGAATCTTGTCTTCCACATGACTAAGAGCAGCATGGTCACCAGACCGATTGTTTGCAAGCTAGCAATTAAAGATACATCAAAGTTGTATAAACCGTAAGCCATAGCCAAGAAGGTCGGCAGTGATAAGGCATTTAGGATTAAATTGATGGACTCTTTATAAGTTTCAATAGACGTAACCGGGCTCCCCTTGGTCATATAGAACATGAGGGCCGCAATCCCAACTAAAAATAGGTTCATGGCTAGGAATATCAAGCTGATCACACTCGAGAAGATCAAGACCACTAAGACGCGATTTTGGTCTAACCATTGCTGGCTCAAACTTTCCTGAATCCCTGCTTGGTCGAGCCCTGTCAAGTCGAAGTCTTTGGTATAAAGGACCGTTGCCGTTGGCGCCCCAGCTTCCATTAAGACGAATTGATTCTCTTGGAAAATGAGTGCCGTTTTCCCGCTAGCTGCCAGTGTCTCTAGCTGATCGTCGGCTAATCCAAAGGCGACGGTTCCTTCAGTCCTTTCTGAAACCACTGGTTGGTCGATCAGCATTTCTCCATTTTCAAAGGTAACTTGCTGGATCTCGGCTACCACTTGGTCGTCTACAAGGGCCATGGCATTGGGATAGTAGTCGGTTACGGGAAACTCGGTCATATTGGTATAGTTTAGGGTTACTGGAACTGTCATCAAACCGTTTAAGAAGAGGATGACCAGCAACATTTGCCACCATTTGAGGTCATGT
>NZ_JBOEQF010000785.1:0-846 GCF_050689315.1 Aerococcus sp. L_32 | reverse complement strand
TTTAAAGGTGATACATGATCTATTTAAAGCATCTAGTCTAGATTCAAACAGGTTTCAAAATCTTACTGGCTTGATTAAGCTTCCAACAGTTGATATTCGTCCAAGGTTTGGTCGCGGAATCTTGTTTTCCACATGACTAAGAGCAGCATGGTCACTAGACCGATTGTTTGCAAGCTAGCGATTAAAGATACATCAAAGTTGTATAAACCGTAAGCCATAGCCAAGAAGGTTGGCAGTGATAAGGCATTTAGGATTAAATTGATGGACTCTTTATAAGTTTCAATAGACGTAACCGGGCTCCCCTTGGTCATATAGAACATTAGGGCCGCAATCCCAACTAAGAATAGGTTCATGGCTAGGAATATCAAGCTGATCACACTCGAGAAGATCAAGACCACTAAGACGCGGTTTTGGTCTAACCATTGCTGGCTCAAACTTTCCTGAATACCTGCTTGGTCAAGCCCTGTCAAGTCGAAGTCTTTGGTATAAAGAACCGTTGCCGTTGGCGCCCCAGCTTCCATTAAGACGAATTGATTCTCTTGGAAAATGAGTGCCGTTTTCCCGCTAGCTGCCAGTGTCTCTAGCTGATCGTCTGCTAATCCAAAGGCGACGGTTCCTTCAGCGCTTTCTGAAACCACTGGTTGGCCGATCAGCATTTCTCCATTTTCAAAGGTGACTTGCTGGATCTCGGCTACCACTTGGTCATCTACAAGGGCCATGGCATTGGGATAGTAGTCAGTTACGGGAAACTCGGTCATATTGGCATAGTTTAAGGTTACTGGAACTGTCATCAATCCGTTTAAGAAGAGGATGACCAGCAACATTTGCCACCATTTGAGGTCATGG
>NZ_JBOEQF010000784.1:0-847 GCF_050689315.1 Aerococcus sp. L_32 | reverse complement strand
TCGGAAGCTGCATTTGGCGGTTTCTTGTTTGATGATTGGTTTAGGGGTCATCAATTTCGTGCATTTTTAATACAATATTGAAATATTTAGCTTGAAATTGTACTTTCTTTGTATGGTTTTAGGCTATTTTTTTACAAAAAATGAGAGATATGGTTTAATAAGTTATGTATTATTAATCATATTTTATTTAGGGGAGGAAACAAAAATGTTAAAAGAATTCCGCGATTTTATCGCTAAAGGTAATGTTTTAGATATGGCAATCGGGGTTGTAATGGCGACTGCTTTTACTACTATCGTGAACTCATTAGTAAATGATATTATTATGCCATTTGTTGGATTATTTTTGGGGTCAACAGACTTTGCATCTATCACAGTTCAGTTAGGTTCAGCTGTATTAACTGTAGGTAACTTTATCCAAGCGGTGATCACATTCTTAATTATCGCATTGGTATTATTCTTCGTCATGAAAGCTGTAGCATCATTGAAGAGCCAATTCGAGAAAGAAGAAGATGGTGTTGAAGACGACGAAGTAGCACTTGTTGATAGCCAAGAATTACTATTAACAGAAATCCGTGACTTATTAAAAGAACAAAATAATAATTAAGGTGTGAGCTTTGGCGTTTAGGCAGGTAGCACTGGAAGGAATATGCCGTAGCAAGTTTACTTGCTGCAAATATTCCTGAAGTGAACACCTGATTGCCAAAGCGAGTCCGATTTTAGGATGCGAGATCCTCGAACTCGACTATAAGGTGTGAGCCCGATTTAGGCTCCGTCCTTTAATCTATCTTCATCTATTTTGAACAAAGTAAAAGGACTAGCTGAGTATGTAAGTATACTCAGCTAGTCC
>NZ_JBOEQF010000783.1:0-851 GCF_050689315.1 Aerococcus sp. L_32 | reverse complement strand
CAATAAAATATCTTTCATATAATCCCATACAAGGATGGACCTTGTAGGACTCGAACCTACGACCGGACGGTTATGAGCCGTCTGCTCTAACCAACTGAGCTAAAGGTCCAAGTAATTATATAATAGCGGCGAAGGGGATCGAACCCATGACCTCCCGGGTATGAACCGGACGCTCTAGCCAGCTGAGCTACACCGCCATATTATACATCTAATTAAGTGGAGAATAGCGGGATCGAACCGCTGACCTCCTGCGTGCAAAGCAGGCGCTCTCCCAGCTGAGCTAATCCCCCACATTAGAATCGGGAAAACAGGATTCGAACCTGCGACCCCTTGGTCCCAAACCAAGTGCTCTACCAAGCTGAGCTATTTCCCGGGTCATGCACCCAGCAGGATTCGAACCTGCAACCGCTTGATTCGTAGTCAAGTACTCTATCCAGTTGAGCCATGGGTGCTTATATAAAATGCCGAGGACCGGGGTCGAACCGGTACGAGGTTAACCCTCGCAGGATTTTAAGTCCTGTGCGTCTGCCAATTCCGCCACCCCGGCATATTATAAAATGTATTTATATGGATGCCCTTTCGGACAAAGCGGAAAACGGGGTTCGAACCCGCGACCCCCACCTTGGCAAGGTGGTGCTCTACCACTGAGCTATTTCCGCGTATTTGAATATCAAAGATATCAATGCCGGCTAAAGGACTTGAACCCTCGACCCTCTGATTACAAATCAGATGCTCTACCAACTGAGCTAAGCCGGCTTATATATAATGCGGGTGAAGGGACTTGAACCCCCACGCCTTGCGGCGCCAGATCCTAAATCTGGTGCGTCTGCCAATTCCGCCACACCCGCATA
>NZ_JBOEQF010000782.1:0-852 GCF_050689315.1 Aerococcus sp. L_32 | reverse complement strand
CCGGAAGCTGCACTTGGTGGTTTCTTGTTTGATGATTGGTTTAGGGGTCATCAATTTCGTACATTTTTAATACAATATTGAAATATTTAGCTTAAAATTGTACTTTCTTTGTATGGTTTTAGGCTATTTTTTTACAAAAAATGAGAGATATGGTTTAATAAGTTATGTATTATTAATCATATTTCATTTAAGGGAGGAAACAAAAATGTTAAAAGAATTCCGCGATTTTATTGCTAAAGGCAATGTTTTAGACTTGGCTATTGGGGTTGTAATGGCGACTGCTTTTACTGCTATTGTTAACTCGTTAGTAAGTGATATCATCATGCCGTTTGTTGGATTGATCTTAGGGTCAACTGACTTTACTTCTATCACAGTTCAATTAGGTTCTGCTGTATTGACTGTAGGTAACTTTATCCAAGCGGTGATCACATTCTTAATTATCGCATTGGTATTATTCTTCGTCATGAAAGCTGTAGCATCATTGAAGAGCCAATTCGAGAAAGAAGAAGATGGTGTTGAAGAAGACGACGAGGTAGCACTTGTTGATAGCCAAGAATTACTATTAACAGAAATCCGTGACTTATTAAAAGAACAAAATAAATAGTTAAGGTGTGAGCTTTGGCGTTTAGGCAGGTAGCACTGGAAGGAATATGCCGTAGCAAGTTTACTTGCTGCAAATATTCCTGAAGTGAACACCTGACTGCCAAAGCGAGTCCGATTTTAGGATGCGTGATCCTCGAACTCGACTATGAGGTGTGGGCCCGATTTAGGCTCCGTCCTTTAATCTACCTTCATCTATTTTGAACAAAGTAAAAGACCTAGCTGAGTATGTAAGCATACTCAGCTAGGTCT
>NZ_JBOEQF010000781.1:0-853 GCF_050689315.1 Aerococcus sp. L_32 | reverse complement strand
CTTAAGATTGTGTTAAAATGGTATATGTTAAAGTGTCGAATTTTGACCTAAAGGAGATTATTATGAAGAGAGAGAATTGGCAGTCTAAAATTCCTTCTTTCTTATTGAAGTCGGCAATTATATGGCCACTTATTATTGCGCTATTATTATTGATTATCGTGATCGGTCTTAGTGCAACAGTTAGTTTACAAATGGGTTTTATCATTGTTAGTTTGATTGTTGTTGTGATAGGTTTGCTTGGTTTTGCTTTGGTCCAGATGTTAACCACCTTGAGGGAATATATCTTAGGATTAGGTAATCAGATTAAATCTGTGCAAAGTGAAATTCTATTGAAGATGCCTATTGGTATTATTGTCTTCGATGAAAATGACCCAACAATTGAATGGGTAAATCCCTTTTTACAAAAGTACTTCTACCAGAAGGAAATCATTGGATTAAATATAAATGATTTAGATGAAGAAATTTTTGAATTGTACAAGGAATTTCAAGAAGATCCGTCATTGAATTCTAAACGATTCCAGTGGAAGAATGCGCATTTCGAGGTCACTTATTTAAGAGATGAGCATGCTATGTACTTTATTGATGTAACCAAGTATGGGGTAATTGCTGAGAATGCTGACCTTGGCCGTATTGTTATTGGTCATATTGTGATTGATAATTATGATGAAACGGTATCTTCAATGAATGATAGAAGAAAATCTACGATTGATAACTTGGTAACGAGTGACTTGTCTAAGTGGGCTAAAAACTATGATTCTTACATTAAACGTTTGGATGATGACCATTTCTTACTGGTATCAACTTATGGTCAGTTGTCTCGAATGGAAGAGAACAAGTTTGTGGTCGTTGATAA
>NZ_JBOEQF010000780.1:0-853 GCF_050689315.1 Aerococcus sp. L_32 | reverse complement strand
CTGTCAACGACCCCAAACTTGTTCTCTTCCATTCGAGACAACTGACCATAGGTTGATACCAGCAAGAAATGGTCATCATCCAAACGTTTAATATAAGAATCATAGTTCTTAGCCCATTTAGATAAATCACTCGTTACCAAGTTGTCAATCATAGATTTTCTTCTATCATTCATTGAAGATACCGTTTCATCATAATTATCGATCACAATATGACCAATTACAATACGGCCAAGGTCAGCATTCTTAGCAATAATGCCGTACTTGGTTGCATCAATAAAGTACATAGCATGCTCATCTCTTAAATAAGTTACCTCGAAATGCGCATTCTTCCACTGGAATCGTTTAGCTTTCAGTGACGGGTCTTCACGGAATTCCTTGTACAATTCAAAAATTTCTTCATCTAAATCATTAATATCTAATCCAATGATTTCCTTCTGGTAGAAGTACTTTTGTAAAAAGGGGTTTACCCATTCAATTGTTGGGTCATCTTCATCGAAGACAATAATACCAATAGGCATCTTCAATAGAATTTCACTTTGTACAGATTTAATCTGGTTACCTAATCCTAAGATATATTCACTCAAGGCGGTTAACATCTGGACCAAAGCAAAACCAAGTAAACCTATTACAACAACAATCAAACCAACAATTACAAAACCCATTTGTATACTAACTGTTGCACTAATACCAATCACGATAATTAATAATAATAGCGCAATAATAAGTGGCCATATAATTGCCGACTTCAATAAGAAAGAAGGAATTTTAGACTGCCAATTCTCTCTTTTCATAATAATCTCCTCTAGGTCAAAATTCGACACTTTAACATATACCATTTTAACACAATCTTAAA
>NZ_JBOEQF010000779.1:0-853 GCF_050689315.1 Aerococcus sp. L_32 | reverse complement strand
ACCGATTGCTATAAATTCGGCGACTTTTGTGGGCAATCAGATTGCGGGTATACCAGGTGGGATTGTGGCGACGCTTGGATCGGTCTTTCCATCGATTATTTTGGTAACCATTTTGGCCTATGTTTACATGAAATACCGGAATTTGGATTCATTGCAGTATGTTCTAAAAGCTCTTCGTCCAGCGGTTGTGGCTATGATTGCGACGGCTGGGATGTCTATTCTAGTGACGAGCTTTTGGGGCGACCAAGTGGTGGGGGTACAAACCATCAACATCGTTGCGATTGTCATTTTTGCTATATGTTTAACTTTATTATTTAAAACCAAGTGGGACCCGGTGGTGATCATGCTATTGGCTGGGGTCTTGAATGTGGTGGCTTATTTAGCACAAGGATTAGTTTTTTAATTAAAGTCAGGATTAGTCAAGTCGTATTTCTTTCTAGTTCAAGATGCACCGGCTATAATAGTAGGGAGCATAAGAATAGAGAGGATGTTTTTTGTGGAATTAGGCGTGCACGATTTAGTGACGATAAATAAAGGGGAATCGGCTGAGGGTGCGGTTGAACGTACCATGCGATTTGTCCAAGAGATTGAGAAAATGAATTATAACCGGTATTGGTTTGCGGAACATCATAATATGCCAAGTTTGGCATCAGTATCACCGGAGATGTTGGTCGCTTATGCGGCAGCTAAAACAGACCGCATTCATTTGGGTACGGGTGGTACCATGATTATGCATTATTCACCGCTGAAGATTGCAGAAAATTTTAAGTTGCTAACAGCTTTAGCGCCAGGACGGATTGATATTGGGCTAGGACGGGCACCGGGTTCAGGACCTGATGAGATTAAGGCACTA
>NZ_JBOEQF010000778.1:0-853 GCF_050689315.1 Aerococcus sp. L_32 | reverse complement strand
TCCGATTGCTATAAATTCGGCGACTTTTGTGGGCAATCAGATTGCTGGTATACCAGGTGGGATTGTGGCGACGCTTGGATCGGTCTTTCCATCGATTATTTTGGTAACCATTTTGGCCTATGTTTACATGAAATACCGGAATTTGGATTCACTGCAGTATGTGCTAAAAGCTCTTCGTCCAGCGGTTGTGGCTATGATTGCGACGGCAGGGATGTCTATTCTAGTGACGAGCTTTTGGGGCGACCAAGTGGTGGGGGTGCAAACCATCAACATCGTTGCGATAGTCATTTTTGCTATATGTTTAACTTTATTATTTAAAACCAAGTGGGACCCGGTGGTGATCATGCTATTGGCTGGGGTCTTGAATGTGGTGGCTTATTTAGCACAAGGATTAGTTGTTTAATTAAAGTCAGGATTAGTCAAGTCGTATTTCTTTCTAGTTCAAGATGCACCGGCTATAATAATAGGGAGCATAAGAATAGAGAGGATGTTTTAGGTGGAATTAGGCGTACACGATTTAGTGACGATAAATAAAGGGGAATCTGCAGAGGGTGCGGTTGAACGTACCATGCGATTTGTCCAAGAGATTGAGAAAATGAATTATAACCGGTATTGGTTTGCGGAACATCATAATATGCCAAGTTTGGCGTCGGTGTCACCGGAGATGTTGGTGGCTTATGCGGCGGCTAAAACAGACCGCATTCATTTGGGTACGGGTGGTACTATGATTATGCATTATTCACCACTGAAGATTGCAGAAAATTTCAAGTTGCTGACGGCTTTGGCACCAGGACGGATTGATATTGGGCTAGGACGGGCGCCAGGTTCAGGACCGGATGAAATTAAGGCACTG
>NZ_JBOEQF010000777.1:0-854 GCF_050689315.1 Aerococcus sp. L_32 | reverse complement strand
GAAGGCCACCATACCCGCAACCAAAGCACCCAGGGTTAAAATCAGGGTATTCTTTGATTGGAAAAGCATAAAGGCGATAACGATACCCGCAAAGGTGGCGTGACCAATCGCGTCCCCTATCAGACTTTGTCCTCTAAGCACAGTGACTGTCCCGACGACACCTGATGCCATAGCTAGGACGACTGTCCCAAGCAAGACGATTTGAAAAGAGAAATCAGTTAATATGGCCATAGATTTCACCAATCCTTTGATCATATGCCGCCGCGATATTGGCTTCATTGAAAGTTTCCGCAACTGGACCTTGGCCAATGACTGTCTTATTCAATAAGATGACATGGTCAAAGTACTCACGGACTGTGGCCAAATCATGGTGAACGATAATAATGGTCTTTCCGTCGCGTTGAAATTGGTTAATAATCTCTGCGAAAAGTTTCTCCGTCTTAATATCAATTCCCTTCATCGGTTCATCCAAAAAGTAAATGTCCGCATCCTGGCAGATGGCACGGGCTAAGAAAACCCGTTGCCGTTGCCCACCAGAAAGCTGAGCGATTTGCCGCTCAGCGTAGTCAGTCATATTGACACTTGCTAAGGCGGCAAGCGCCCGGCTCTTGTCCGCTTGGCTGACCTTTTTGAAAAAGCCTTGATGTACATACCGTCCCATTAAAACAACATCTAAAACCGTTGTTGGGAAGTCCCAATTCACCGAAGAGGATTGGGGTACATAAGCGATTTTCTTATAATAGTCCTTGTATGCCTTGCCGTAGAAGGTCACATCACCTTTCAAGGGCTTCAAAAAACCAAGCATACAATTCAACAAAGTCGACTTGCCGGCACCATTCGGCCCGATAATCGCG
>NZ_JBOEQF010000776.1:0-854 GCF_050689315.1 Aerococcus sp. L_32 | reverse complement strand
GGCGATTATCGGGCCGAATGGTGCCGGCAAGTCGACTTTGTTGAATTGTATGCTTGATTTTTTGAAGCCCTTGAAAGGTGATGTGACCTTCTACGGCAAGGTATACAAGGACTATTACAAGAAAATCGCTTATGTACCCCAATCATCTTCGGTGAATTGGGACTTCCCAACAACGGTTTTAGATGTTGTTTTAATGGGACGGTATGTACATCAAGGCTTTTTCAAAAAGGTCAGCCAAGCAGATAAAGACCGGGCGCTTGATGCCTTAGCAAGTGTCAATATGGCTGACTACGCTGACCGGCAAATCGCTCAGCTTTCTGGTGGGCAACGGCAACGGGTTTTCTTAGCTCGGGCCATCTGCCAGGATGCGGACATTTACTTCTTGGATGAACCAATGAAGGGGATCGATATTAAGACGGAGAAACTTTTCGCAGAGATTATTAACCAATTTCAACGCGACGGAAAGACCGTTATTATCGTTCACCACGATTTGGCCACAGTCCGTGAGTACTTTGACCATGTCATTTTATTGAATAAGACAGTCATTGGCCAAGGTTCAGTTGCGGAAACCTTTAATGAAGCCAATATTGCAGCGGCATATGATCAAAGGATTGGTGAGATCTATGGCCATATTAACTGATTTCTCCTTTCAAATCGTCTTACTGGGGACAGTCGTCCTAGCTATGGCATCAGGTGTCGTCGGGACAGTCACTGTCCTTAGAGGGCAGAGTTTGATTGGGGATGCGATTGGTCACGCTACCTTTGCGGGTATCGTTATCGCCTTTATGCTTTTTCAATCAAAGAATACCCTGATTTTAACCCTGGGTGCTTTGGTTGCGGGTATGGTGGCCTTT
>NZ_JBOEQF010000775.1:0-854 GCF_050689315.1 Aerococcus sp. L_32 | reverse complement strand
GTTCTTTTACGGCGATAAGGAACTTTACCGGTTCTATACCATGTTTTTAGCTACGCAAGGCTTTACGGTAATTAATTTCAATTACCGTCTCGCACCAAACCATATTTACCCAGCACCACTAGAAGATATCAACCAAGTGCTACAATGGATGACTGCAAATAGCGAAGAATACTACATCGATTTAGATAATTTATTTTTATTGGGCGATTCTGCAGGTGGTCAACTCACTCAACAGTACGCTACAATTGCTTCAAATCCTAATTATCAAAATTTATTTGACTTTCAAGTACCTAATATCCAATTTAACGCTGTTGGTTTAAATTGTGGTGCCTATTACATCGGCAATAATATCGGTTCCCCTGATGATTTTCCTTATTACCTTGATGGAAAAATGACTAATCAACTAAAAGCTCAGTTACCCGTTGAACAATACATCACTACCAACTTTCCACCTGCTTTTGTCATGACATCAAGCCATGATTTCCTAAAAGAAGCTGCTATCCAATTTGGCCAATTTTTAATTTCTAAAGGGAATGAAGTCTACTTTAAAATCTATAGAAACACTGATGGTTCTGAACTAAACCATGTATTTCACATTGATCAAAAATCCCGTATTGCAAAAGAGTGTAACCTAGATCAAATTGGTTTCTTCAGAAAACATACGTGTTAGAAAAATGACATAAAGTCAGTAATCATGTTCACCATGGTTTACTGGCTTTTTTTTTATATCATCGAAAAAGGATAGATAGCCATTAAAAACGACGATCAATCCTTTATCCTGTATATTTTTTTACATTAACAGTTCATATGGCGACAATAGTTTCGCTTTGGTAATCATGTGCGCAATTTCTTCC
>NZ_JBOEQF010000774.1:0-856 GCF_050689315.1 Aerococcus sp. L_32 | reverse complement strand
CTTCTTTTACGGCGATAAGGAACTTTACCGGTTCTACACCATGTTTTTAGCTACGCAAGGCTTTACGGTAATTAATTTCAATTACCGTCTCGCACCAAACCATATTTACCCAGCACCACTTGAAGATATCAATCAAGTACTACAATGGATGATTAAAAACAACGAAGAATACTACATTGATTTAAACAATTTATTTTTATTGGGCGATTCTGCAGGTGGTCAACTTACTCAACAGTACGCTACTATTGCTTCAAATCCTGATTATCAAAAATTATTTGACTTTGCAGTACCTAACATCCAATTTAACGCTGTTGGCTTAAATTGTGGTGCCTATTACATTGGTAATAATATCGGTTCTGCGGATGACTTTCCTTATTACCTTGATGGAAAAATGACTAATCAACTAAAAGCTCAGTTACCGGTTGAACAATATATCACTACCAATTTTCCACCCGCTTTTGTCATGACATCAAGTCATGATTTCCTAAAAGAAACTGGTATCCAATTTGGTCAATTTCTAATTTCTAAAGGAAATGAAGTCTACTTTAAAATCTATAGTAACCCGGATGGCTCTGAACTAAATCATGTATTTCATATTGATCAAAAATCCAGTGTTGCAAAAGACTGTAACCTTGACCAACTTGATTTCTTTAGAAAACATATGTGTTAGAAAAATGACATAAAGTCAGTAATCATGTTCATCATGGTTTACTGGCTTTATTTTTTTATATCATCGAAAAAGGATAGATATCCATTAAAAACGGCTATCAATCCTTTATCCCGTATATATTTCTACATTAGCAGTTCATATGGCGACAATAGTTTCGCTTTAGTAATCATGTGCGCAATTTCTTCT
>NZ_JBOEQF010000773.1:0-857 GCF_050689315.1 Aerococcus sp. L_32 | reverse complement strand
CGACATCCCCTCATTTAGGGGAGATAAATTCATGCTTTCTGTATCTTCCACACCTTCAACAGTGATTGAAGCCACATGGTTAAGCGGGGAAGCATAGTAACCAGCCACAAATAATGCAATTACAAATGGTAATAATAATAGGACCATTTTCTTCCAGTTAGTCGGTCCACTTTTTTGAACCTTCTTAACTGGAGGCATCCCCTGATTACTTGTCACCTGTTGCTTTCGCTTGCCGGCTTGGCCTTGCTTTTGTTTCTTCGAATTAGCTTTGCCTTTTATATTGAATTTAGGCAATCGCCACTTGGTTTTTTGTTTTGCTTTTTTCTTCACAGGTTTTTGCTTGCTACTTTTTTGCTTATTTATATTTGACGCTGCTTGTTTCTTTTCAAGCTTAGCTTGGTCCTGGTCTTCGTCTTGACGACTGCTATCCACACCATTTTGCACTGCATCTTGGTTTGACTTGTTAGCACTTTTGTCTTGTCTTCTGGCGACATCTGTCCGAGCATTTTCAGCTAATTTTTCATGCAAACGACGTCTTCTCTCGCGTCGCTCTTGGCGAATACGTTCTTCTTCCCAATCCATCATCACGCCCCCTTTCTATCTATTTATTTGGAAAAAGGACTTCCTATTTCACAAGGCTTTCGATGATCTTGATTAAACGGTCACCCGCATCTGGCACCCCTTGGTTCAAGGCGTTCGCCGCAATCCGGGCACGTTCATTTTTATCAGCCATCAAGCCATCAATTTCATCTAATAAACCAATTACATTAAGGTCATTTTCTAAAATCATACGGGCTCCGTCATGCTTCACTAGCGAGCGAGCATTCATTTCCTGATGGTTGGCCGTTACATTAGGG
>NZ_JBOEQF010000772.1:0-857 GCF_050689315.1 Aerococcus sp. L_32 | reverse complement strand
AATGAAACCATCGCTTCAGTTACTGCAAACTTTGATAAGTTTGAGTTTGGTGAAGCAGGTCGTTCATTGTACCACTTCATCTGGGATGAATTCTGTAACTGGTATATTGAAATGGCTAAAGAAACTTTACAAGGTGAGGACGAAGCTGCGAAAGCGACAACCCGTTCAGTATTGGCCTATACATTAAACAACATTCTACGTTTAATGCACCCAATCATGCCATTTGTAACAGAAGAAATCTGGGCGCATATTCCACATAAAGAGGCATCAATCGTTACAGCTGCGTACCCAACGGTAGATGAAAACTTATCTAATCCAAAAGCTGCTTCTGATATGAACTACGTGATTTCACTGGTTAAAGCAATCCGTAATGCTCGTAACAAACAAAACGTGGCCTTATCTAAACCAATCGAAATCATTGTGAAACCACGGAACGCTGAAATAGGTCAAGCCCTTGAAGACAACATTGCCTTCATTAACCGCTTCACCAACCCAGAAAGCTTTACGATTGATACAAGTGCTACAGCGCCAGATCAAGCGGTAACCTTATTCTTTGACGGTGGAGACATTTACTTACCATTAGCTGGTTTCATTAACATCGAAGAAGAAATTGCCCGTTTGGAGAAAGAATTAGCCAAATGGCAATCTGAAGTAGACCGGGTTGAGAAGAAATTGTCTAACGAACGCTTTGTGGCCAATGCCCCTGAAGCTGTCGTTGAAGAAGAACGCCAAAAAGGTCAAGATTACCGGGATAAATTAGTTTCTACTAAAGAAAGAATCGCTGAATTACAAGGCTAATTTGACCCAAAATAACCATTTGAGAAGCCGACTTAACTTAAATAGTCGGCTTCTTTTTT
>NZ_JBOEQF010000771.1:0-858 GCF_050689315.1 Aerococcus sp. L_32 | reverse complement strand
TAACACAGAAAAACATGGGAAAGCTATTTTGATGGTAACTCATGATGACAATATTATTGATGAATACTATGATAAACGTGTGCATTTAGTAAGAGAGGAGAATTCGCCGTGGAGATGTTTCAGTACGAGTTCATGGGGCGGGCATTCATAGCCGCGACCGCTATTTCATTTATTTCCCCGATCCTAGGTCTCCTATTAATCATGCGCAAGCAATCATTAATGGCGGATACCTTAGCCCATATTTCATTAGCCGGAGTGGCTTTCGGTTATTTACTAGGGGTTGAACCAACCATTACGACCATCTTGTTCGTAGCGGCAGCTGCCTTAATCTTAGAATACTTGCGGGTCGTCTATGCCCATTATTCAGATATATCGGTTGCTATGATGATGTCTGGTGGGATGGCTTTAGCCTTACTACTATTGAACCAAGTGGATTCAGCAGCCTCTATTAACGCCTACTTATTTGGTTCTATCGTGACCGTTTCGTCACTACAAGTCTATATCTTGATTGGATTAGCGGTGTTTATTGTAGTTGGCTACTTAATTTTTAAACGGCCCTTATACCTCGTTTCATTTGACGAAAATACCGCCTATACGGCAGGTTTGCCAGTGCGAATGATTTCAGTCATTTTTTCAATTATTACTGGGATGGCCATTGCCTTAATCATGCCAATTGCAGGGTCACTACTGGTATCAGCAATTATCGTTATGCCAGCAGCCATTGCACTACGACTAGTGAAAAACTTTGATTCAGTCATTATTGTCGGTGTGATCATCGCCATGTTTGGGATGTTTGCTGGGCTGACAACGTCTTACTATTTAGACACACCACCAGGTGCAACAATTGTTGCCATCTTT
>NZ_JBOEQF010000770.1:0-858 GCF_050689315.1 Aerococcus sp. L_32 | reverse complement strand
CAACACAGAAAAACATGGGAAAGCTATTTTGATGGTAACTCATGATGACAATATTATTGATGAATACTATGATAAACGTGTGCATTTAGTAAGAGAGGAGAATTCGCCGTGGAGATGTTTCAGTATGAGTTCATGGGACGGGCATTCATAGCCGCGACCGCTATTTCATTTATTTCCCCAATCCTAGGTCTCCTATTAATCATGCGCAAGCAATCATTAATGGCGGATACCTTAGCTCATATTTCATTAGCCGGAGTGGCTTTCGGTTATTTACTAGGGGTTGAACCAACCATTACGACCATCTTGTTCGTAGCGGCAGCCGCCTTAATCTTAGAATACTTGCGGGTCGTCTATGCCCACTATTCAGATATATCGGTTGCCATGATGATGTCTGGTGGGATGGCTTTAGCCTTACTACTATTGAACCAAGTGGATTCAGCAGCCTCTATCAACGCCTACCTTTTTGGTTCTATCGTGACCGTTTCGTCACTACAAGTCTATATCTTGGTTGGATTAGCGGTGTTTATTGTAGCTGGCTACTTAATTTTTAAACGGCCCTTATACCTCGTTTCATTTGACGAAAACACCGCCTATACGGCAGGTTTGCCAGTTCGAATGATCTCAGTCATTTTTTCAATTATTACTGGGATGGCCATTGCCTTAATCATGCCAATTGCAGGGTCACTACTGGTATCTGCGATTATCGTTATGCCAGCAGCCATTGCGTTACGACTAGTGAAAAACTTTGATTCAGTCATTATCGTCGGTGTGATCATTGCCATGTTTGGGATGTTTGCTGGGCTGACAACGTCTTACTATTTAGACACACCACCAGGTGCAACAATTGTTGCCATCTTC
>NZ_JBOEQF010000769.1:0-858 GCF_050689315.1 Aerococcus sp. L_32 | reverse complement strand
GCGAGTAATTGTTCCACTAATGAGTCACGTGGATCATCTTCTTCCTCAACTGCTTCTTTGGGCGTTTTTGGTAGCATCATTTGTGTTTTGATTTCCAATAAAGTAGCCGCCATCACCAAATATTCTGAAGCAACATCTAGCGATAAGGCTTCATAGGTATGAATATAAGCTAAATATTGGTCGGTAACCAGATTGATGGGAATATCAAAAATATCTACCTTTAAATCTTTAATTAAGTGTAATAGTAAATCAAGCGGCCCCTCAAAGGCCGCTAGATCTAATGTTAATTCACTTGTTTGATCGTTCATCCTGACAATTTTCTCCTAGACTTGGGGTGTGTTTTCTTGTTTATTATCCAATTCCTTGTCCAACTCTTCTTGGCGACGTTTTGTCCATTTTGACAAAATTGTAGATAGGGAAATTACACCAGTAAGGGAATAAACGGGAAATTCTTTCTTTAATGCCGTTAATAAATCATAAGTAAGTCCTTCTTCTCTAAAAGAAGGATTGATCGATAAATAACGCACGACTAAAGTATCTGTATCATCATGTTGGTCAAAGCCTACTAAACCGATGATATTATCAGAATCAGCTTCTTTCCATAAATAAATTTTACGTTCTTGCTGATTAATTTTATCCATTTCTTCTTTAAGTTCAGAAAATTCTTTAAACTCAGGGATGTAGGATAATAGGCCCATTACGATTTTCTCGTATCTTCCTATATAAGGCACTAACATCTTTGCCCTCCTTTTACTTTTGCATAATAACAAAGTATGTGTAAGAGTACATTAGCATATATCAACAGTCAAGGCAATTTTTATTAAAAATATTTAAGGGTGCGAGAGAGACCGTTTAGCT
>NZ_JBOEQF010000768.1:0-859 GCF_050689315.1 Aerococcus sp. L_32 | reverse complement strand
TTGGTTTGAGGTCTTCAAAGCATAGTAACGTAATGCCATAAAGTAAGCATCCGTTAATTCTAGCGCTTCAGCTGATCCATAATGAATTTGGTTGGTAGCAAGGGCTGTATGTAGTCCCATCGCTCCCAATCCGATAGAGTTATAAGCTGAGTTCCCACGTTCAACACTTGGTACAGCTTGGATTGATGTCATATCAGAAACGGCAGTTAAAGCGCGTACAGCAGTATCCACAGCCTGGTCAAAGTTATGCGTTTTTAGCATTTCAGTGATATTTGTTGAAGCTAAGTTACAAGAAATATCTAAACCAACTTCTTCATAAGTTAAATCTTCATTTAGAGTAGATGGCTTTTGTACTTGCATGATTTCAGAACATAAATTAGACATGGTAATTGTCCCATTAACTGGATTTTCCTTGTTCGCTGTATCCACATTCATGATATATGGATAGCCAGATTCTTGTTGTAGACGCGAAATCTCTTGTTCTAACTCACGTGCATTGATTTTATATTTCTTAATGTCCTTATTAGCAACCATATCTTCGTAATGTTCCGTGATATTGAGATAGCCAAATGGTTTACCGTAAATGCGTTCCACGTCATATGGACTAAACAAGTACATTGGCTCATTTGTTTTCAATAGTTCATAGTACTTATCTGGCACTACCAAACCTAGCGATAAGGTCTTTACACGAATTTTTTCATCGGCATTTTCTTTCTTAGTAGATAAGAACTCATACACATCCGGGTGGAAGGCGTTTAAATAAACAACCCCAGCACCATTTCGTTGACCCAATTGGTTAGCATAAGAAAAGGCATCTTCTAACAGTTTCATTACAGGCACAACACCTGAACCAGCATTT
>NZ_JBOEQF010000767.1:0-859 GCF_050689315.1 Aerococcus sp. L_32 | reverse complement strand
CTGGTTTGAAGTTTTCAAAGCATAGTAACGTAATGCCATAAAGTAAGCATCCGTTAACTCTAGCGCTTCAGCTGATCCATAATGAATTTGGTTGGTAGCAAGGGCTGTATGTAGTCCCATCGCGCCCAATCCGATAGAGTTATAAGCTGAGTTCCCACGTTCAACACTTGGCACCGCTTGAATTGATGTCATATCAGAAACGGCAGTTAAAGCCCGTACAGCAGTATCCACAGCTTGCTCAAAGTGATGCGTTTTTAGCATTTCAGTAATATTTGTTGAAGCTAAGTTACAAGAAATATCTAAACCAACTTCTTCATAAGTTAAATCTTCATTTAGAGTAGATGGCTTTTGTACCTGCATGATTTCAGAACATAAGTTAGACATGGTAATTGTCCCGTTAACTGGGTTTTCCTTGTTCGCTGTATCCACATTCATGATATATGGATAGCCAGATTCTTGTTGTAGACGCGAAATCTCTTGCTCTAACTCACGTGCATTGATTTTATATTTCTTAATGTCCTTATTAGCAACCATATCTTCGTAATGTTCCGTGATATTGACATAGCCAAATGGTTGACCGTAAATGCGTTCCACGTCATATGGACTAAACAAGTACATGGGTTCATTTGTTTTCAATAGTTCATAGTACTTATCTGGCACTACCAAACCTAGCGATAAGGTCTTTACTCGAATTTTTTCATCGGCATTTTCTTTCTTAGTAGATAAGAACTCATACACATCCGGGTGGAAGGCGTTTAAATAAACAACCCCAGCACCATTTCGTTGACCTAATTGGTTAGCATAAGAAAAGGCATCTTCTAACAGTTTCATTACTGGCACAACACCTGAACCAGCATTC
>NZ_JBOEQF010000766.1:0-861 GCF_050689315.1 Aerococcus sp. L_32 | reverse complement strand
CGCCCATCCTTGGACGCGTTGGTCTGCATTGGCCGTCGTTTCACCATGACGGACAAAGTAATAATGGATAGCTGCCATAATATTCACTCCTCTCATGTTTTGGAATTTGATGTTAACTTTATTCTAGCATAATAAACGATTTATGAAAACGATTTCCAAAATAATAATGATATATGATCTTATTAACCCAAATCTTGATTCAATCAGTTGAGAGAGTTATTCGCATACTTAGTTCAATAAAAGCGAACACCCCTGATTGAAATCTCGTAGGCAATTTATTATTTGTGTCCAAAAATTCGTGCTAAAATGAAAAGTAGAGATGAATGCCATAGAAATTGGCAGAAAAATGAGGAGTGTTTTTTTTTGACAAAAGTAGCAAAAGTATTTACTGATGAAGAAAAAATTAAAATTTTAAGTGATATTGTGGCAATCGAGACGGTTGACCGCAATGAGGAAGATGTGGCTAATTATCTTGCAACCCTACTAGGCGAGTATGGAATCGATTCTAAGGTGATTCCAACAGGGATTCCTGGTCGTGCCAACTTGGTAGCTGAAATCGGATCTGGTTCGCCAGTATTAGCTATTTCTGGTCATATGGATGTAGTTTCTGCAGGGAATGCGGAGGCTTGGACGTCTGATCCTTACACATTGACTGAGCGTGACGGGAAACTATTCGGCCGTGGATCCACAGATATGAAAGGTGGGTTGGCTGCCTTAGTGATTGCTATGATCGAAATTAAAGAACAAGGATTATTAGAACGCGGAACTTTACGCCTTTTAGCGACTTACAACGAGGAAAATGGGGCTGTCGGTTCAATCCAACTAGAAGAAGCAGGTTATGTATCTGACGTTGATGCTATC
>NZ_JBOEQF010000765.1:0-861 GCF_050689315.1 Aerococcus sp. L_32 | reverse complement strand
TGCCCATCCTTGGACGCGCTGGTCTGCATTGGCCGTCGTTTCACCATGACGGACAAAGTAATAATGGATAGCTGCCATAATATTCACTCCTCTCGTGTTTTGGTATTTGATGTTAACTTCATTCTAGCATAATAAACGATTTATGAAAACGATTTCCATAATAATGATGATATATGATCTTATTAACCCAAATCTTGATTCAATCAGTTGAGAGAGTTATTCGCATACTTAGTTCAATAAAAGCGAACATCCCTGATTGAAAACTCGTGGGCAATTTATTATTTGCTATAAGAAATTCGTGCTAAAATGGAGAATATATGACGAATGCCGGAGGAAATGGCAGAAAAATGAGGAGTGTTCTTTTTGACAAAAGTAGCAAAAGTATTTACTGATGAAGAAAAAATTAAAATTTTAAGTGATATTGTGGCAATCGAGACGGTTGACCGCAATGAGGAAGATGTGGCTAATTATCTTGCAGCCCTACTAGGCGAGTATGGAATCGATTCTAAGGTTATTCCAACAGGGATTCCTGGTCGTGCCAACTTGGTAGCTGAAATCGGAGCTGGTTCGCCAGTATTAGCGATTTCTGGTCATATGGATGTCGTTTCTGCAGGGAATGCGGAGGCTTGGACGTCTGATCCGTATACATTGACTGAGCGTGACGGGAAACTATTCGGCCGTGGATCTACAGATATGAAAGGCGGATTGGCTGCCTTAGTGATCGCTATGATCGAAATTAAAGAACAAGGATTATTAGAACGCGGAACTTTACGCCTGTTAGCGACTTACAACGAGGAAAATGGGGCTGTCGGTTCAATCCAACTAGAAGAAGCAGGTTATGTATCTGACGTTGATGCTATA
>NZ_JBOEQF010000764.1:0-861 GCF_050689315.1 Aerococcus sp. L_32 | reverse complement strand
TCCTAATGTAACGGCCAACCATCAGGAAATGAATGCCCGCTCGCTAGTGAAGCATGACGGAGCCCGCATGATTTTAGAAAATGACTTAAATGTCGAGGGATTTCTAGCTGAAATTGATGATTTAATGGCTGACAAAAATGAACGAGACCGAATTGCGACGAATGCCCTGAACCAAGGGGTGCCAGATGCGGGGGACCGTTTAATCAAGATCATTGAAACCCTTGTGAAATAGGAAGTCCTTTTTCCAAATAATATAGATAGAAAGGGGGCGTGATGATGGATTGGGAAGAAGAAGAGCGCATTCGCCAAGAGAAACGCGAGAGAAGACGTCGTTTGCATGAAAAATTAGCTGAAAATGCTCGGACAGATGTCGCCAGAAGGCAAGATAAAAGTGCTAACAAGTCAAACCAAGATGCAGTGCAAAATGGTGTGGATAGCAGTCGTCAAGACGAAGACCAGGACCAAGCTAAGCTTGAAGAGAAACAAGCAGCGTCAAATATAAATAAACAAAAAAGTAGCAAGCAAAAACCTGTGAAGAAAAAAGCAAAACAAAAAGCCAAGTGGCGATTGCCTAAATTCAATATAAAAGGCAAAGGGAATTCGAAGAAACAAAAGCAAGGCCGAGCAGGCAAGCAAAAGCAACTGGTGACAAGTAATCAGGAGATGCCTCCAGTTAAAAAGGTAAAAAAAAGTGGACCAACTAACTGGAAGAAAATGGTCCTATTATTATTACCATTTGTAATTGCATTATTTGTGGCTGGTTACTATGCTTCCCCGCTTAATCATGTGGCTTCAATCACTGTGGAAGGTGTGGAGGATACAGAAAGTGTGAATTTATACCCCCTAAATGAAGGAATGTCA
>NZ_JBOEQF010000763.1:0-868 GCF_050689315.1 Aerococcus sp. L_32 | reverse complement strand
GTGGGTATACTCGGGTGTGATGAACGCCATGTCAGGACTTGCGACATGGGGCGCGTGCTATGCTATTTCTTACCTACTAATCAAAACCAACAAGAAAATTATCCTAGTTGAAAAATAAATATCCGCAAGCAAAACAGGGCCGTGACGTAGAAATCACACCCTGTTTTTTGATGTATGTAGTTATTTGGTTAATGACGTAACTTCTTTAAAAATGTGCAGTGTAAATGCACAACTTTGGTAATTATTGTTCTTAAATAATACGTTACGTAGCGTTATCAATCTTGTTTTGAATAACGGAGTAGCGTACGAGTGGTTTGACGCTGTTTTTGAGAGCGAATGGATAGAATTATTAAATCGAATTAACATATTGACGGTAGAATGACTTGAAAGAATATCCTTAGGGAGTGCAGAATAAGGCAACGTTTCATATAACCCCGTAATTGTCCAAAATAAACTAGATTTTTCAAAATGATCTACAGTTAAAAGAAATTTTAAGTACAGTTTTTTTGAATAGCATTTCCAATATAGGCTGAAACTTACCTGGCATGCCGTCGCAGTGAAGTAGGATAGTCAGCCAAGCCCTTAGACCAAAGCTAAGGACTTGGCCCCACTGGATTTAAGGGCATGACAGGTAAAGTGAAAGCCGAAGAATTTCTAATTTTTAAAGAAAACAAAAAACCAGAGTGAAATAAATCACTCCGGTTCTTATGTAATGAAAGGAACTGAAAAATATTAGTTTTCAGTATCTTCTACAATTTGGCCTTCTTTTTCATCGATTAATTCTGGTTCAGCAACCTCTGCATCTGGGTCAACTTCTTCTGGCTCTTCAACTGGAGCAGAAATAGCTACAACAACCTCTTCAGCATCT
>NZ_JBOEQF010000762.1:0-869 GCF_050689315.1 Aerococcus sp. L_32 | reverse complement strand
TAACGGTAAGACTTGGTCATCTAATAAGGCAACCATCCAGTGGATTGGGCGGATGTATTTAACATCATATGAAGCCCAGTGCATTGAAACAGGGAATGACATTTGGTCGATAACTGAAACCACATCTTGTAAAATGTCGGCCGCTTGGCTACCTGGTTCCGAAATATTAATGAAAACATACTCTTCACCTTTAACTTCTTCAAAGTAAATATCCTCAACAGAGGCACCTTTACCGCGAGCGAAACCTTGGGCAGCTTTGGTCCAATTACCCTCTTCATCTTGGGCAATACGTTTAGCAGGTCCCTTAGCTACTTCAGAAAAGTCTGTTTGCTTGTCGGCTAAACCATTAACACGTACAGTCAAACGGCGAGGTGTCGCAAATGTTTCGACATTGTCAAAAGTTAAACGGTTGTCTGATAAAAAGTTTTCTACTAGTGATTTTAATTGGTTCACGGCATTACGTACGTATTGAGCAGGTACTTCTTCCAAACCAATTTCAAATAAAAATGTATGTTGGCTCATTATTTTTCCTCCTTCAATAACGCTTCTGCTGTTTCACGGTCTAACAATGGGTAACCCAAGTCAGCACGTTTCTTCACAAACATTTTAGCTACACGGCGGGCCATGTTACGGATACGAGCAAGGTAAGCGGCACGGTCAGTAACAGAAATCACACCACGCGCATCTAGTAAGTTAAAAGCATGTGAACATTTCAAAATGTAGTCATAAGCTGGGTGGACTAATTCGTTGTCGATTTGTTTCAAGGCTTCAGCTTCATATTTATTGAAGGCAGAGAATAACATATCTACATCCGATTCTTCAAATGAGTAAACTGAATGTTCATATTCTGCTTGGCCAAAAATTTCACC
>NZ_JBOEQF010000761.1:0-870 GCF_050689315.1 Aerococcus sp. L_32 | reverse complement strand
TATAAATATATTTTCAATTTGATTTGTTGATCCATAATATATTATACGCTACTTGATCGAATCATCCTATGACAATCAATCGATTTTCGCATACCGTGAAAATGTCTAAGAAGCTATGTGTAGAATTAACTTGAAATATTAGCTGTACTCAAAAAAAGAGTCACGACATGAACATCGCGACTCTTCTACTAATATTGGCCCAACTAGGTCTTGTTATCCCTTTTTCAAAAAAGTAGGTCTTATTCAGCTGTTACGGCTTCTACTGATGAGATTTCGCCTTCTGTGTAACCTACTACGAATGAGTCCATTACTGGGTTGTGGTCTTCATCGAATGAGATGTTTCCTGTTACCCCTTCAAAGTCTTGGGTTTCTTCTAGGGCGTCGCGGATGGCTTGTGGGTCTGTTGAACCGGCACGGTCGATGGCGTCAGCTGCTAAGCGGGCTGCGTCGTAACCACCTGCTGAGAACAAGTCTGGCTCTGTGTCAAATTCCGCACGGTATTTCTCTGCGAATTCGTTGGCTGCGTCTGAACCATATTCTCCTGTTACGAAGATTGTTGCGTAGTAGAAGTCAGTTACGTTTTCTGCACCAGCTAAGTTGATGAATTCGTCGTTACCTAATCCGTTTGGACCTAAGATAGCGGCATCGATACCCATTTCACGGGCTTGTTTCACGATGGCTCCACCTTCTGGGTAGTAACCAGCGATGAATAATACGTCTGGATCTTGGGCTTTAACGTTGTTTAGGATTGAGCTGAAGTCAGTGTCTCCTGACAAGAATGACTCTTTGATGACAACATCACCTGAGTAGTCTTCTTCAAATTGAGAAGCTAAGTTTTGACCATAATCCGATGAGTTATCTTGTAAAACG
>NZ_JBOEQF010000760.1:0-873 GCF_050689315.1 Aerococcus sp. L_32 | reverse complement strand
GTCTTGTTGTTCTTGTGTAAGTTCTTTAAAAGGTACATCCATTGGCACCTCAAAGGCAGTAGCTGCTTGTTCCAACATGGTTGGGTAGAAAGCAGAACCTTTTGAATCCCAAGGTACGATAGCCCCTTCTTTTAATGTTTTATTTTTATCTGGCACAATTAAATTAGGATCAGCTTCAATTTTTGAACCTAAACCAGTACACTCCTCACATGCTCCATAAGGCGCATTAAATGAGAATAGACGGGGTTCTAATTCACCTACTGTAAATCCACAGTGGGGGCATGAATAATGCTCTGAAAAGAGAATTTCGTCACCATCAATCAAATCACAGACTGCATAGCCATCAGCTAATCTAAGAGCCGCTTCTAAAGAGTCAGCTAAACGCCCTCTAATATCTTCTTTAATCACTAAACGGTCTATCACAATATCAATTTGATGTTTTTTATTCTTATCTAATTCAGGTACATCATCGATGTCATAGATTTCGCCATCAATACGCACACGGACATATCCCTGTTTACGGATACCGTCGATGATCTTTTTATGTTGACCTTTTTTACCATAAACAACTGGAGATAGAATTTGCACTTTAGTCCGTTCAGGCAAACTTAAAATCCGGTCTAACATTTGGTCTAAAGATTCACTCGTAATTTCGGTACCATCATTTGGGCAGATTGGTTGGCCAACCCGAGCATATAATAAACGAAGATAATCGTTCACCTCAGTAATCGTTCCTACTGTTGAACGTGGGTTTCTTGAGGTAGTCTTCTGGTCGATTGAGATAGCTGGACTTAACCCTTCAATAGAATCTACATCTGGTTTCTCTGTATTACCCAAGAATTGACGTGCAAAGGCCGATAAACTTTCTACATA
>NZ_JBOEQF010000759.1:0-875 GCF_050689315.1 Aerococcus sp. L_32 | reverse complement strand
TTTTTAATACCTTCTGGCGTTTCTGAAATTTATTCAGATAAAACCATATCAATACTTTTTTAGATGGATAAAAACCCTTCAACTCTTTCTAATTTAGAATGAGTTGAAGGGTTCCATTGTTAGGAGACAGAGTTGTTTCCTAGCACATCTTTTTTATTTTTCTAACCATCTTGTTGAATATTATCTTCTTCAATTTCTTGACGACGTTGTTCATTTTCTGCACTACGCAATTTAAAGGATTCTAATACTTCTTGAACTTTAGCATTTACAGTAGCATTTGTCTTAGAACGGAAGCTTTCAAGTTTGTTCATGTAGTCATCCATCGAACCACCGATACCAAAGGTAAAGCTTGGTTCCTCTGGATCCATCGCAGCGGTAAACAATTCAGTGTTGGTTGCTGCTGATGAAGGAATTGTATAGCTTGTATCATATGGCCCTTCAAAGTTACCAGATGTCGTACCTGTTTCCGTCACAACTGTTTCCTCGTGAACACCTTCAGGTTCTTCTAAGACTTCACCAGATCCCATTGTATTCGGGTAGTAGTAGTTTAGTCGGTTACCTAAGGTTGTCCAGTAACTTAATGAACGTTGAGCTGGCGTCCCGTATACGGCATTTTCAGCTTGACTATATAGGTCGCGAGTTTGCGTGATGTTATCATAACCAATCCAAGAAGTAAGGGTAACGTTTGGTGTTGAACCGTTGGCCCATAAATCCCTAAATTCTTCTGAAGTACCAGTCTTCATAAACCAGTCTAAATCACTATCCATTTGCGAATTATAAGAGGCCATAGCACCAGTAGTTGTCGCGTCTTTTAAGATATCAGCAATTACATAGGCTACATCTTCATCAAAGACACGTTCTTTTTGCGTTTGATG
>NZ_JBOEQF010000758.1:0-875 GCF_050689315.1 Aerococcus sp. L_32 | reverse complement strand
CCGTATGAGACTTTCAAATCTTTTACTTCTAACATTGTCATATTTTACTCGCCTCCTAAGTATGCTTTGATAACAGCTGGATTACTTTGGATTTCACTAGGTGTACCGTGGGCGATCAATTTACCGTATTCTAATACGTAAATACGCTCGCATACATTCATTACTAGCGACATATCATGCTCAATAAGGACAACTGTAATGTCGAAATCTTTTTGAATTTGACGAATCAATTCAGTTAAGTTTGCTGTTTCATTGGGGTTCATCCCTGCTGCTGGTTCATCCAAGAATAAGATTTTTGGCTCAGTCGCTAAGGCACGAACGATTTCTAGACGACGTTGTTGACCATATGGCAAGTTTTTCGCTTTTTCATATAGTAAATCTTGAAGGTTAAAAATACTTAGCAATTCGATTGCGCGTTCTTTTAATTCTTCCCGGTTTTTGTAGAAAGCTGGCGTACGCAAAACACTAGACAAGAAGCTAGCGCCGTGTTTAGTATGTAAAGCTACTAACACGTTGTCTAAAACAGTCAACTGACCAAATAAACGGATATTTTGAAAGGTTCTTGCTAAACCATAGCGGTTGATTTCACTTGGCTCTTTACCATTTAAAACCACGTCACCTTCGTCAGTTGATAATTTTACTTCACCTGAACTCGGCTCATAAACACCAGTCAGCAAGTTGAATAATGTCGTTTTACCTGCACCGTTAGGGCCGATAAGTCCAACTAATTCATTCTTTTCTAAATCAATATTTACATTCGATACAGCGGCTAACCCGCCAAAATTTTTATTTAAATCTTTAATCGTCAATAATGACATGGTTATGCCTCCTCTTTATCAGAATCTTTTTTCTTGCGGTTGAATAATTTACTGAAT
>NZ_JBOEQF010000757.1:0-876 GCF_050689315.1 Aerococcus sp. L_32 | reverse complement strand
CCTGTTAAACATTGATCAAGGTTTAAGTGAATAAACAAAAAAGACGCCTAGCCTCATTCGAAATTGAATGGGCTAGGCGTCTTTATCTATTGTGCTAGTTTTTCGACGGCTGCGATTAGGTCATCCAGCTTTTTCTCTGTTCGCGTCATCAAGTAAATCGACACAAATATGGGAAAGCCGACATTGCCAATCAGTTGCATAGAAACATCCAACATATCCAAAACCACCACCTCCTTATATAAAGGAACGGTGGTGGTTTGTTTTTTGACAAGTATTCAATTAGTTTTGCTGATCTGGATCGATTTCAGGATCGTAGTCTACATCTTTATCGAAATCCCCAGGGTTTAACATACCGTTTTCACCTGATTCGGCCTTGTCTGTTGCTAGAATAACATCCTTGGCGTTTTCAACTTTACCAAAATCCGTACGGTCTGGTGTATTGTAGCCCATAATGTTATAAGGTTTCTTTCCCGGCGTTTGCGCCTCATTGTTTGCAGCATCATCTGAGCTTGCTTGGCCGCCCACTACGTATGAGTGACGTACAGCTGCTGATTCTGATGCTGGACCTGCGTTCAAGTCAAAGCTAGGCTTTTCTTGTGCTGGTCTTCCTACGTTATAATCAGACGCTTCTACCGTAAAATGGTTACGTATGGCTGAAATAGGACCATCACTAGCTTTATAAGTTGCTTGGTAAGGTTGACGTATATCTGCGTCTTGACCTACTTGGTATGAACCGCGCAAGGCCGAAGACCCACCTGCATTATTGTCAGTTACTGCCTCTGCTTTATATTCGCTAGATTCAGTCACTTCGTCATCTTGGCCAGCTTTTTCTTCATCAGCTAAGGAGAATACCGCGGCAGCGCCTGCTGCTGTAGC
>NZ_JBOEQF010000756.1:0-878 GCF_050689315.1 Aerococcus sp. L_32 | reverse complement strand
GTATGCTTATGACCAATCAACAGTGCAATTTTATAAAGAGAAAGCATTGGAAACATTGGCGCGTATACCTGGATTAGAAAACCTTGAAAGTCAAATTGAAGTAGAACGTGTATTTACGCCTAATGATTTTGAATCCCACTATAATGCATACCGCGGGGCTACTTTTGGTTTGCAACCAACCTTAATGCAAAGTAACCACTTTAGACCGCAAGCAAAAGCTGAAAATGTGTCGGGTTTATATTTTACAGGTTCCTCCACACATCCAGGTGCAGGGGTTCCTATAGTCATCGAGAGTGGTAAAATTTGTGCCGATGAGTTGATGTTAGATGATGAGGGTTAGAGTTAGAGAGGAAAGGGAGATTATGGCAAGAAATCGTTTGCTTAGCGCATCTTATAAAGCTTCTGAAAATACGATGGCAGAAGCATCAAAGAGCTTTTACCAAGCTTTCCGCTTGCTACCAAAAGAGACATTTGAAGGTGTTGCAGCTTTATACGCCTACAATCGATATGTAGATGATATTGCAGATAGCGGAGACCTCACACAAGAAGAAGCTCTGGGAAAGTTAGATGATTTAGAAGCACAAATTCTAAATATAAAAACGAGTGAAGAGGAACCATTTGCTTGGTGGTTGGCCTTCAAAGATACGGTATCTACATATCAAGTGTCTACTGATGCTTTGTTGAAACAGATCCAAGGACAACGGATGGATATTTTAGGCCACGAAGTAGTCGATATGGATGACTTGGTTGATTACGCTTCAAATGTTGCTGGGTCAGTAGGGGAAATGTTATTACCTTTACTAGTGGACGAAGCTACTGAGATTGATCAAGCTATGCGTCAAGCAGCAATAGATTTAGGTATTGGCATGCAGTTAACG
>NZ_JBOEQF010000755.1:0-878 GCF_050689315.1 Aerococcus sp. L_32 | reverse complement strand
GGTTAATTGCATGCCAATACCTAAATCTATAGCTGCTTGACGCAGTGTTTCACTTATAGGCGTATCTTTATCAACTAATAAGGGTAGCAGCGTTTCCCCTACTGACCCAGCAACATTTGAAGCGTAAGCAACCAAATCGGCCATATCGACTACTTTGTAGCCTAAAATATCCATTCGTTGCCCTTGGATCTGTTTCAACAAAGCATCAGTAGACACTTGATAGGTAGATACCGTATCTTTGAAGGCCAACCACCAAGCAAATGGTTCCTCTTCACTCGTTTCTATATTTAGAATTTGTGCTTCTAAATCATCTAACTTTCCCAGAGCTTCTTCTTGTGTAAGGTCTCCGCTATCTGCAATATCATCTACATATCGATTGTAGGCGTATAAAGCTGCAACACCTTCAAATGTCTCTTTTGGTAGCAAACGGAAAGCCTGGTAAAAGCTCTTTGATGCTTCTGCCATCGTATTTTCAGAAGCTTTATAAGATGCGCTAAGCAAACGATTTCTTGCCATAATCTCCCTTTCCTCTCTAACTCTAACCCTCGTCATCTAACATCAACTCATCGGCGCAAATTTTGCCACTCTCGATGACTATAGGAACCCCTGCACCTGGATGTGTGGAGGAACCTGTGAAATATAACCCGGACACATTTTCAGCTTTTGCTTGCGGTCTGAAGTGGTTACTTTGCATTAAGGTTGGCTGCAAACCAAAAGTAGCCCCGCGGTATGCATTATAGTGGGATTCAAAATCATTAGGCGTAAATACACGTTCTACTTCAATTTGACTTTCAAGGTTTTCTAATCCAGGTATACGCGCCAATGTCTCCAACGCTTTCTCTTTATATAATTGCACTGTTGATTGGTCATAAGCATAT
>NZ_JBOEQF010000754.1:0-880 GCF_050689315.1 Aerococcus sp. L_32 | reverse complement strand
ATAGAATAGACACGAAAAAACCCTGTATCGTTAGACCGAAATCTGACTTTACAGGGTTTTGTTATTATACAAATTTTACTTGAGTGCCCGCAATCAAGTCCCCAATATGGCGGCCGATTGGACGGAAGATTCGCATAGCCATAATCAGGAAAAGCGGGTCAAGAAATAGGAGTGTTAGTATTTGGTTGGATAGCGATTCGTAATTAGAAAATATCTCTGAAATAGTCGCCATATGGCCTAGTTGCCAAGGGATGAACTTCACGATCACCAGTAGAATGATAATGATCAGGTAATCAATCAAATATTCTTTAAGACTTTTCTGGATTCTTATCGACAAGGGGACCAGTTCGTTTATTTGCATACAACCATCCCTTAGATGAAACAACTGAGCGAGAGTGCGCATTTTCATTTGAAAAAAGGCCCGACTAATTTGATTTGAATTTACTGTATACAATTGTAGGTATCAAATGTTAGCAAGTTAACGGGGCGCATTTCGGCAAAATGGATTAACCTTTAAATTGACACACAGAAAAAGCTGCGCCTGTTTATTAACAAAGGGGTGCAGCTTTTTGCTGGGTTATTTTAGTCTAGCAGTCATTCGTTGACGTGACCGATACTTTTTTCCATATCGACATGCATGATGCCTGCGTCCATATATTTCGGTGTATCCATGTTTTCATAGCCAAGCGCTTCGTAGAAACCTGTTACATGCTCTTGGGCACCTAAAATGATTTGTGAGAAATGTTCCTCTAAGGCCTTCGCTTCAACAACGGCCATCAACTCATGGCCTAATCCTTGGCCACGATATTTTTGAGCAATTGCTACACGTTGTAATTTGGCTGCATTCGGTGTTAAGGCGAGTAACCGCGCTGTATAAACG
>NZ_JBOEQF010000753.1:0-880 GCF_050689315.1 Aerococcus sp. L_32 | reverse complement strand
ATATACATATATTTTGTACATTTTTAATTTGATTTGTTGATCCATAATATATTATACGCTACTTGATCGAATCATCCTATAACAAACAATTGATTTTCGCATACCGTGAAAATGTCTCAGAAGCTATGTGTAGAATTAACTTGAAATATTAGCTGTACTCAAAAAAAGAGTCACGACATGAACATCGCGACTCTTCTACTAATATTGATCCAACTTGGTCTTGTTGTCCTTTTTTCAATAAAGTAGGTATTATTCAGCTGTTACGGCTTCTACTGATGAGATTTTGCCTTCTGTGTAGCCTACTACGAATGAGTCCATTACTGGGTTGTGGTCTTCATCGAATGAGATGTTTCCTGTTACCCCTTCAAAATCTTGGGTCTCTTCTAGAGCGTCGCGGATGGCTTGTGGGTCTGTTGAACCGGCACGGTCAATGGCGTCAGCTGCTAAGCGGGCTGCGTCATAACCACCTGCTGAGAACAAGTCTGGCTCTGTGTCAAATTCTGCACGGTATCTCTCTGCGAATTCGTTGGCTGCGTCTGAACCGTATTCTCCTGTTACAAAGATTGTTGCGTAGTAGAAGTCAGTTACGTTTTCTGCACCAGCTAAGTTGATGAATTCGTCGTTACCTAATCCGTTTGGTCCTAAGATTGCAGCGTCGATGCCCATTTCACGGGCTTGTTTCACGATGGCTCCACCTTCTGGGTAGTAACCGGCAATGAATAATACGTCTGGATCTTGGGCTTTAACGTTGTTTAGGATTGAGCTGAAGTCAGTGTCTCCTGATAAGAACGACTCTTTGATGACAACGTCACCTGAGTAGTCTTCCTCAAATTGAGAAGCTAAGTTTTGACCATAATCCGATGAGTTATCTTGTAAAACA
>NZ_JBOEQF010000752.1:0-882 GCF_050689315.1 Aerococcus sp. L_32 | reverse complement strand
TTATTTGAAAAACTGTATAATGAGAATGAAACATGGTTTGATAAAATTGCAGAACGTTTACTAGCTTCGGGATTTAAGCCAGCATCAACAACTGCTGAATTTCAGCAATTTACAATAATTTCTGAAGATCCGTCTGAAAAATATTATTCTGCTGAAGAAATGGTCTTACAGTTAGTAGAAGATTTTAGAACTAATCGTGAATTTACCGTTCGTGCATTGCGTTTAGCTCAAGAAGAAGCAGATGATGCGTTAGAGGATTTACTAATTAGTTATAAAGATTATTTAGATGTAAATATTTGGCAACTTCAAGCCTTTGTTAATAAGGATGCATTAGAAGACGATGATTATGTAGATAACGATTAATTAGGAGGAAAGTTGTATGGCACACCATCATCACCATAGTCATATAGATTGTATACGGTTAGTACCAATTTTTAACCATCTAAACGAAGAACAAATGAGTTTAATTGCACAATCAGCGCATGAAGTACATTATGCAAAGAATGCGTTGTTATTTGGAAATGGTGATAAAGATGACACATTATATATCGTAAATAATGGACGTGTACGTATTTATAACTTAAATGAATCCGGTCGTGAACAAACGGTACGCATACTAAATCCTGGTGATTTTATGGGAGAAGTGGCTATTTTTCAAACTGACAGTTACCATTCTAATTATGCTGAAGCAATATCAGAAGTAGGCATATGCAGAATCCATAAAAAAGATATGGATAACTACCTAGACGCTTACCCAGAAATTATGAGACGAATACTTTCAGATGTTACGAAACGTTTACAGGTATCAGAAAAGCAAACGATGCAGGTTGGTATGGAGCAGGTAGAGTCTCGTATTATTAATTTTCTAGCAGAATATGTTGA
>NZ_JBOEQF010000751.1:0-884 GCF_050689315.1 Aerococcus sp. L_32 | reverse complement strand
GTTATCGTCCATAGGGCTATCATAAACTGGTGATAACCAGATGGCAGTTATGCCCAATTCTTGCAAGTAGTCTAATTTGCTGGTAATGCCCTTTAAATCCCCGATACCATCGCCATTCGCATCTGCAAAGGATTTAGGATAGATTTGATAGATAGTTGCTTTGTGCCACCAATGTTTTTCCATTTCACGCACTCCTTATGATGTTTTATGTTGTTAAATCCATTCTACCAGTTTGTGCAAGCGTTTTCATTAATAATGTCAAAATAGCTGGGAAGTTTTGTCCCCAGCTAAGATATGCTTCGCATATTAACGAATTGCTTGTTCTGTTGCCAAGTCGAAGAAATGTCCCTTCGTAATGTTAAAGGTTAGGGCAACTTTGTCACCCGCTTCAAATGTGTCACGAGCAGATACACGTGCAACGTATTCAGTTTGACCTAATTTTAGGTATAACATGGTTTCAGGACCAAGTAATTCAGAAACGACTACCTCACCTGTCACGGTATCCTCTGGGTAGGCTTCAATGGCAATATTAGTATCCAAAATATCTTCTGGACGAATACCGAAAATGACTTCTTTACCCAGGTAACCACGGTCACGTAAGATTTTAGCTTGGCCTTCTGGTATAGCAATGTCCAAACCATCTTGATTGGTAATACGATTCTCCCCTACTGTTACTGTAAAGAAGTTCATTGAAGGACTACCAATAAAGCTAGCTACGAATTTACTTACGGGTTCATTATATAATTCTTGTGGTGTACCAATTTGTTCAATGCGACCAATTGTGCCTGAATCATCAGAATTTTTCGTTGCATTCATAATCACAATTCGATCTGCTAATGTCATTGCTTCGGTTTGATCATGTGTAACATAAATAGTCGTTGCCC
>NZ_JBOEQF010000750.1:0-884 GCF_050689315.1 Aerococcus sp. L_32 | reverse complement strand
ATGAAAGCTGACCTACAAAACGCTATTGATATTGCCCGTGCTCAAGGGATGCGTGACGACCAGCTGATTCTTGACCCTGGTGTTGGTTTCGCCAAAACGGCGGACGACAACTTGTTGGCAATCCAAGGCTTACAAGAATTAGCTAGCTTTAATATGCCTGTCCTTTTGGCTACTTCAAGAAAAGGGTTCTTGGGTAAATTAGTGGATGTGCCAGCTAATGAACGCGACGTAGCGACCGCAGCCACAACGGTTTCAGGGATCTTATCGGGGGCTGATATGGTTCGGGTCCACAATGTGAAAGTCAACAAGGAAGCTGCAGCGGTGGCAGATGCGATCAAACGCGGACAAATTGACCCAGTGAGTATTTAAGGAGGGGTTCTGATGGCTACAAGGGATAAAATTTATTTGAATAACCTGCAATTTTACGCCAACCACGGCTTGTTGGCTGAAGAAACGGCCTTAGGACAACGGTTTAATGTGGATGCAGTTCTAGCGGTAGACTTGGCGCCAGCTGGTCAATCAGATGATATGTATGATTCAGTTTCCTACGCCGATGTCTATACGGTTATAGAAGATGTTGTCGTACATGAAGCCCCTGCTAAATTATTGGAACGATTAGCCCACAAGTTAGCCATGCGGATTTTAGGGGACTTTCCACTCGTTGAAGAAGTGAACATCAAAGTGGTGAAACCTGATCCACCCATTCGCGGGATTTATGACAGTGTAGCCATTGAAATTCAACGAGACCGGACCTGGTTTAATAAGATGGAGCAGATAAACCAGATGAATGAGGTGAAATAAAGATGCAATCAGACGTATTAATCGCTTTAGGGTCTAACATTCAACCACGACTTGACCACTTGAAAAATGCAGTGACAGCCTTT
>NZ_JBOEQF010000749.1:0-884 GCF_050689315.1 Aerococcus sp. L_32 | reverse complement strand
TTTTTATCGTTTTTTATTTGATATATAAAATCAATTAAGTGTAAAGAAATCGAATTAAAGACTTTACTGATTATTTTCAAAACTAATACTTAAAATTGATTGGAAGTTAATATTGGTAGTTTAAGATAAATAGCGGAGTTAAAAATTTGAGATCAATTTTCGGGAGGAAATAAGGACAATGAAATTTAACAAGAAAGTTATGCGCTTTGGTGTGGGGTTATTATCATCTGCATTATTAGCTGCATGTGGTGATGCTAGTGCAGGTTCTGAATCATCCAACTCATCTACTGGTGCTGCAGAAGGCGAAACTGAATTAGTATTCTGGCATGGTATGGGTGGATCTACTGGTGAAGCACTACAAAAAATCGTTGACCAATACAATGAGTCACAAGACGAAGTTTTTGTGAATGCACAATACCAAGGAACTTATGATGAAACATTAACAAAATTACGTTCATCTGCCTCTGGTTCTGATGTTGGTGCCGATTTAGTTCAAGTATTTGAACAAGGAATGACATTCATGATCGACTCAGGTTTAACAGTACCTGTTCAAGATTACGTTGACGAATCTGGATTTGAATTAGGCGACTTAGAAGAAAACTTATTAGCTTACTATACGAAAGATGACACTTTATACTCTATGCCATTCAACTCATCTACACCGTTAATGTACTACAATGCAGACCTATTTGAGCAAGCTGGTATCGAAGAAGCACCAACTACATTTGAAGAAATTATTGAAATTTCACCACAATTAACTGAAGCTGGCGTTGAAATGCCAATGTCATTAACTATCTATGGTTGGTACGTTGAGCAATTTATCAACAAAACTGAAGAAGACATGTACAACAATGGTAACGGCCGTGAAGCTGCACCAACAGAAG
>NZ_JBOEQF010000748.1:0-885 GCF_050689315.1 Aerococcus sp. L_32 | reverse complement strand
ATTATCGTCCATAGGGCTATCATAAACTGGTGATAACCAGATGGCAGTTATGCCCAATTCTTGCAAGTAGTCTAATTTGCTGGTAATGCCCTTTAAATCCCCAATACCATCGCCATTCGCATCTGCAAAGGATTTAGGATAGATTTGATAGATAGTTGCTTTGTGCCACCAATGTTTTTCCATTTCACGCACTCCTTATGATGTTTTATGTTGTTAAGTCCATTCTACCAGTTTGTGCAAGCGTTTGCATTAATAATATCAAAAATAGCTGGGAAGTTTTGTCCCCAGCTAAGATATGCTTCGCATATTAACGAATTGCTTGTTCTGTTGCCAAGTCGAAAAAATGTCCCTTCGTAATGTTAAAGGTTAGGGCAACTTTGTCACCCGCTTCAAATGTGTCACGAGTAGATACACGTGCAACGTATTCAGTTTGACCTAATTTTAGGTATAACATGGTTTCAGGACCAAGTAATTCAGAAACGACTATCTCACCTGTCACGGTATCCTCTGGGTAGGCTTCAATGGCAATGTTAGTATCCAAAATATCTTCTGGACGAATACCGAAAATGACTTCTTTACCCAGGTAACCACGGTCACGTAAGATTTTAGCTTGCCCTTCTGGTATAGCAATGTCCAAACCATCTTGATTGGAAATACGATTCTCCCCTACTGTTACTGTAAAGAAGTTCATTGAAGGACTACCAATAAAGCCAGCTACGAATTTACTTACGGGTTTATTATATAATTCTTGTGGTGTACCGATTTGTTCAATGCGACCAATTGTGCCTGAACCATCAGAATTTTTCGTTGCATTCATAATCACAATTCGATCTGCTAATGTCATTGCTTCGGTTTGATCATGTGTAACATAAATGGTCGTTGCCT
>NZ_JBOEQF010000747.1:0-885 GCF_050689315.1 Aerococcus sp. L_32 | reverse complement strand
TGAATTGCCGCACCGATATCTCCAATACGGTTACCAACACGTGCTTGCTCAATCCCTAATTCTAAGGCTTTCTTCGTTACGTCCATTAGTCGTTGACCCTCTTCATCCACTTGGCCAATACCGTATGTCCAGCAAGAATCAGCAAAGTAGCCGTCTAATGATAAGACGGTATCGACACTGACGATATCGCCATCTTTTAAAGCTCGGTTAGGTGCTGGGAAGCCGTGACAAATTTCATCATTAATGGATACACATGTCACATACTCATAGCCTTCAAAGCCAACTTGTTCACGGATAGCGCCTGCTTCAGTAATTTTTTTATCAAAAAAGGCTTCAATTTCCATTGTGGTAACGCCTGGTACCATCATTGGACGCAATTGTTCATGGATACTTGCTAATAAAGCCCCTGCTTTTTTCATGCCTTCTATTTCACGGGCAGATTTTAATGTTATCATTCACTCTCGTCCTTCCTGTATATTCTGCTTTATTATACCTTAAAAGCTAGCGAAATAAAACGAATCCGACACTCTTTACCAATTGTAATCGCTTTATTTTTTATAACTTTTAATGATAATCTTTGGCTTTTTCTTGACTAAACTGGTATGATTAAGAAAGTAATAAAACGTTATTGCATATTTTTAAAAGCCAAATATGAAACGTATCTACCAATGACCTGAGCGAGGTGAATGGCATGGGAAAAACGCAAAAATTAGAACAAGTTGCCTACTTACATATTAAAGATCAAATACTTAGTGAAAACTGGAAATCCGGTTTTCATATTGTTGAAGCCTTTATTTCTGAAGATTTAGATATCAGTCGAAGCCCTATTCGTGCTGCTTTAAGTACCTTAGCAGATGAAGGCTTTGTAGATATGATTCCGTATCG
>NZ_JBOEQF010000746.1:0-888 GCF_050689315.1 Aerococcus sp. L_32 | reverse complement strand
CATCGGTGAATCGCAATTAGCTGACACTATTGATGACTTGATTATGAGTCAAGAAAATCCAACTGTTGCCATTTATTTTGGTAATTTCATGGTAACAGTTAGACTAACTGCAGCGGGCAAAAATGAAGCAGAAACCACGCCTTTATTAGAAGACTTGGCTACAGCTATCAACGATCGGTTAGCTGATTATTATGTAGGCGAAGGAGAAAACTTAGGCATTAATGAAGTATTGGTAGAGAAATTGACAGACCGTGAGCAAACCATTGCTTTTGCTGAAAGTTTCACTGGTGGACTGGCAGCTAAAAAAGTTGTCGATGTCCCAGGGTCTTCAAAAGTCTTACACGGATCAGCCGTCACTTATACAGAAACAGCCAAAGCCAATGTATTAAATGTCCAACCGCAAACACTGGAAACTTATGGCATGGTGAGTGCTGAAACAGCTATTGAGATGGCGGAAAACGTACGAGCCCTATATCAATCTGACTTTGGGATATCCTTTACAGGTGTCGCTGGACCTGATGCCATGGAAGGAAAAGAAGTGGGGACTGTCTATATTGGTATCGCCCAAGCTGGCCAAGAAACTAAAGTTTTAACACCATCATTAAGAGGCAGTCGTCAAAATATTCAATATCGTTCAGTCTATTCAGCTTACTTTGATATCATTAAAAAATAATAGAACATTCGTTCGCTTTTCTCTTGCTTATTCAGCAAAAGAATTATAAAATAAAAGAAACGCAGGAGAACATTTAGGAGGATTTACGCATGACTATGGATAAAAACGATAGCAACCGTCAAAAAGCATTAGACGATGCAATGAAAAAAATTGAGCGTAACTTTGGTAAAGGCTCAATCATGAAAATGGGTGAACGCGGAGATACTAGAATCTCC
>NZ_JBOEQF010000745.1:0-888 GCF_050689315.1 Aerococcus sp. L_32 | reverse complement strand
TATCGGTGAATCGCAATTAGCTGACACTATTGATGACTTGATTATGAGTCAAGAAAATCCAACAGTAGCCATTTACTTTGGAAATTTCATGGTAACAGTTAGACTAACTGCAGCTGGTAAAAATGAAGCAGAAACCAAGCCTTTATTAGAAGACCTGGCTACAGCTATCAACGCTCGGTTAGCTGACTATTATGTAGGCGAAGGAGAAAACTTAGGCATTAATGAAGTATTGGTAGAGAAATTGACAGACCGTGAGCAGACCATTGCTTTCGCTGAAAGTTTCACTGGTGGACTGGCAGCTAAAAAAGTTGTCGATGTCCCAGGGTCTTCAAAAGTCTTACACGGATCAGCCGTCACTTATACAGAAACAGCCAAAGCCAATGTGTTAAATGTCCAACCGCAAACACTGGAAACTTATGGCATGGTGAGTGCTGAAACAGCGACTGAAATGGCGGAAAACGTACGAGACCTATATCAATCTGACTTTGGAGTATCCTTTACAGGTGTAGCTGGACCGGATGCCATGGAAGGAAAAGAAGTGGGGACTGTCTATATTGGTATCGCCCAAGCAGGGCAAGAAACTAAAGTGTTAACACCAACATTAAGAGGCAGTCGTCAAAATATTCAATATCGTTCAGTCTATTCAGCTTACTTTGATATCATTAAAAAATAACAGAACATTCGTTCGCTTTTCTCTTGCTTATTCAGCAAAATAATTATAAAATAAAGGAAACACAAGAGAACATTTAGGAGGATTTACGCATGACTATGGATAAAAACGATAGCAACCGTCAAAAAGCATTAGACGATGCAATGAAAAAAATTGAGCGTAACTTTGGTAAAGGCTCAGTCATGAAAATGGGTGAACGCGGAGATACTAGAATCTCT
>NZ_JBOEQF010000744.1:0-890 GCF_050689315.1 Aerococcus sp. L_32 | reverse complement strand
TCTGTTAGATATTGATCAAGATTTAAATAAATAGCATAATAAGCACTAAAAAAGGCGCCTAGCCCCATTCGAATTTGAATGGGCTAGACGCCTTTTTCTATTGTGCTAGTTTTTCGACGGCTGCGATTAGGTCATCCAGCTTTTTCTCTGTTCGCGTCATCAAGTAAATCGACACAAATATGGGAAAGCCAACATTACCAATCAGTTGCATGGAAACATCCAACATATCCAAAACCACCACCTCCTTATATAAAAGAACGGTGGTGGTTTGTTTTTTGACAAGCATTCAATTAGTCTTGATGATCTGGATCGATTTCTGGATCATAATCCACATCTTTATCGAAATCACCAGGATTTAACATACCGTCTTCACCTGATTCAGCCTTGTCTGCTGCTAGAATAACATCCTTAGCCTGTTCAACTTTACCAAAATCGGTACGGTCTGGTGTGTTGTAGCCCATAATGTTATAAGGTTTCTTTCCCAGCGTTTGCGCCTCATTGTTTGAAGCATCATCTGAGCTCGCTTGGCCGCCCACTACGTATGAGTGACGTACAGCTGCTGATTCTGATGCTGGACCTGCATTCAAGTCAAAGCTAGGCTTTTCTTGTGCTGGTCTTCCTACGTTATAATCAGACGCTTCTACCGTAAAGTGGTTACGGATGGCTGAAATAGGACCTTCACTTGCTGTATAAGTTGCTTGATAAGGTTGACGTACAGCTGCTGCATTTTGACCTACTTTGTATGAACCTCGTAAGGCTGAAGATGTGCCTGTAGTGTTTTCAGCTACTTGGTTTGCTTCATATTCGCTAGATTCAGTCACTTCGTCATCTTGTCCAGCTTTTTCTTCGTCAGCTAAGGAGAATACTGCGGCAGCGCCTGCTGCTGTAGT
>NZ_JBOEQF010000743.1:0-892 GCF_050689315.1 Aerococcus sp. L_32 | reverse complement strand
GAGATATATTCGAAGACTACTGAAACAGGATTTTTCTGTTTCTTTTCACGGTTGTTGTCTGCAGCTGTTTCTGATGGATCAGCATCTGTTGTGCCACCTGCTTGAACATCTGTATTATTGACAATTTCTGCATAAACCTTTGCTACATTATTACCGATAACCACTTGATATTGGCCACCCTTTGCCTGTGCGGTCAAAATATTTGGATTATTTTTTAATGCTTCCTCATCCACGATTGACTCGTCTTTTAATTGAAATCTTAAACGTGTCGCACAGTGAACTAGGGAGTTTACATTACTTTGACCACCTATGTGGTCCATTACAAATTTTGCAGTTTCTTTATTTTTATCTGCCATACTTTGTTTTCTCCTCTAATATAATTCTGCTATTTACCATTAAAAATGGTAGCCTTTTCATTTGATGGTTTAATCATACATTGTACCCTAATAATTTGTCAAGTAGCGTATACTTAAAATGTGCCCTAAGAAAGTAAAATGCTATCTTTAAAACTATACAATAGGTGATGGATGCGTTATCATATCGATAATATTTTTATGCGCTTTTTACATATATCTCCCCTTTTAGTATGATCATTGCTGGTTCAGGTTTTCTATTATTATTTATCTTACTGACAATTAAAACAGTTTCGATTAAACGAAAAGAAGTTAAAGTAGAAGGAGTTATGCCTCATGAAAATTGATGTTGAAAAAATGCGTGAAGAATTTAAAGAAGGCGATGCTAAAAGAGATGCAGGTCTAGTTGAACCTACATCAATTGAGAAGTTTCGTGATATTTCTTATGGTCCTCATGGTATTGAGAATACTTTGGATGTTTACTATCCAATTGGCACAAGTCAAAAATTACCAACCTTAATTCATATTCATGGGGGTGG
>NZ_JBOEQF010000742.1:0-893 GCF_050689315.1 Aerococcus sp. L_32 | reverse complement strand
CCTATTGCCGTAATTAAGGCTGCAATACGTGTTGATTTACGTAAAGGTTTGTATGCCACACGCTCAATAATTACCCCTAAAATTGCTGTAAAAATCATTGTTAATATAAGTGCTAGAATAATATTCATCCCTAACCCCGTAATTAACCAAAAACCAAAAAAGGCTCCAACCATATAAACATCACCGTGCGCGAAGTTAATCAAGCCGATAATTCCGTATACCATTGTATAACCTAAAGCCATAAGGGCATAAATACTACCCAAAGAGAGTCCGTTTACAAGCTGTTGCAAAAACATCTCCATTTATTTCACTTCCTTTTCCTTTTTTGAATACTTGTGAGTTGCCCCACGGCAAATATAATCCAACATTATATTTGTTCATCTTTATTAATAAAGTATGTATTTACTCATGTAACATTTAATATTTTCAATTTTTTGTCATCCCTGCCATTGCAGAAGTTGACCTAGTTACCGCAAATACCATAAGAATAAGACTGGTTTTATTATAAGAATATGCCAATTCTTATGCAATCTTTTTTAATAATTTTCTAATTTTGTTTTAAAACCGTAACACTTTTGACGATGTTAACGCTTTATTTCCTCATTTTTCAACATAAAATAAGGGAAGTCCTAGTATTAAAAAGACAAACGTGTACAAAGTTTGCATTTCATCTAGAACTTCCCAAATTTGTTTTTATTAAATGGTCAGACTACTCTATTCACTCACGATGTCGTCTGGAGAGATTGTAGTAGAACCTACAACTTCACCTTCTTGCATTTCTAGAATGTAAGCTGTCTTGATTGGATTATGTTGGTCATCGAATGAGAATGTACCGGTCGCACCAGCAAATTCTTCTGTTTCTTCAATTGCAGCTGTTACTGCAGCTGGATCAC
>NZ_JBOEQF010000741.1:0-894 GCF_050689315.1 Aerococcus sp. L_32 | reverse complement strand
TTTGTATACTTGCAATCCAGTTAGCGGATAACCTATATATCTTCTTAAGAGAAGGTTAAATTATAGCCATGAACATCTAAAAAGGTTGACAACAACTTTTTGTATTTATAGAATGTAAAGAGCTATTACTTTTAATAAAATCTCAAACGTAATTTTTGGGATAGCGCCAGGCTTGCTTAGCAAGTGACGAGGACTGAATTGATCGAAATGTTCGGCGGATGATTCAGGGGTTGTACAATCCACAGGTGGGAAAAAAGTAAGGCAATCAATGATTTAGACCATCATTTTGCCTTATCAAATTACCGCCACGTACGTAGTAGCCAAATAAAAAATGCGATAAGACACCTATATGGATAGGGTCTAATTTTATGTCGCCAAATTAGGAGGAAACTGCAACATGTGTGGTATTGTAGGTTATATTGGGAATGGATCAGCTCAAGAGGTATTATTAAACGGTTTAGAGCGTTTAGAGTACCGTGGTTATGATTCAGCAGGTGTATACGTTGTCGATGGAAATGGTCAAAACGGTCATTTATTTAGAGAAGAAGGACGTATCGCTAAACTACAAAGTGAAGTGGACATGTCATTAGATGCCCATACAGGTATTGGACATACACGTTGGGCAACACATGGTGAACCAAGCGTCCGTAACGCCCATCCACATCAATCATCAACAGGCCGTTTCACATTAGTACATAACGGTGTTATTGAAAACTACCGTGAAATGAAAGAAGATTTCTTATCTGACGTGACTTTCCACTCAGATACAGATACAGAAGTAGCTGTTAACTTAATCGAACACTTCGCATTAACAGAAGGCTTAGATGCAGAAACTGCATTCTTAAAAGCCTTAAACGTGATTGAAGGTTCATATGCATTTGCATTAATCGATTC
>NZ_JBOEQF010000740.1:0-894 GCF_050689315.1 Aerococcus sp. L_32 | reverse complement strand
CAATTTTACGGGTGATTTTGGCAATTTCTGTCCGCATGGAAACACGTAACTTGGCATCAAGGTTTGATAAAGGTTCATCCATTAGGAATACTTTAGCATCACGGACAATTGCTCGTCCCATAGCTACACGTTGTCGTTGCCCACCTGATAGGTCTGCTGGTTTACGTTGTAAGAAATCAGTTAAACCTAGTATTTCTCCTGCTTCATTCACGCGACGGTCAATTTCAGCTTTGTCGTATTTACGTAATTTCAAACCAAAAGCCATGTTATCGTAAACCGTCATATGTGGGTATAAAGCATAGTTTTGGAATACCATCGCAATATCACGATCTTTAGGTGATTTGTTATTCACTACTTCACCATCAATTTTTAGTTCCCCCTGGCTTATTTCCTCTAATCCAGCGACCATACGTAATGTAGTGGATTTACCACAACCAGAAGGTCCGACAAATACAATGAATTCTTTATCTTTAATATCTAAATTAAAATCTTCTACAGCGTAGTCAGTGGCGTCGGAGTATTTTTTGTAAATATGGTTTAGGTTTAATTCTACCATGTTATACTCTCTTTCTATTCAAAATGAACGGGACGGTCGTTTTCAAAGATACTGTAGCTTAAATCAAGTAAGTTTATGTTTGCTTCAGCAATTACTGATTTGTCAGCATTATAGCGTGTAATGATTATCGTATGTGCATCCGATGTAGCAACCTCGATACCACCAGCTAAATCAAAAGCTTCACTTTCATTACGGAAGGTAAATAATTGCAATAATTTTTGGACCAATGGACGTTGTATTTCACGTCCAATTTCATCACTAGTGTAATAGTGGCGATTGATATTACGCCCCTCTTTGGTATTTTCTAAGAGTTCTAGATCATTTTTACCAGCAAGTAG
>NZ_JBOEQF010000739.1:0-895 GCF_050689315.1 Aerococcus sp. L_32 | reverse complement strand
CGTAGTGCGGACAATCAATTAACCTTTGTCGTTGATTTCGCGCACAACAAGATTTCTTTTGAAGAATTATTCTCATCTGTTAAAGAAATGGCCCCTGATAATGATATCCGCATCGTTTTTGGATCAGCCGGTGGTAAAGCTGAAAACAGGCGTGCTGATATGGGCCATGTGGCTGGTTTAAATACCAATGAAATTTATTTAACCAGTGATGATCCAAACTTTGAAGACTCTTATAAAATCATGGCTGAAATTGAAGAAGCCATTAACGTGGTAAATCCAGATGCTAAAGTAAGAAGCAATTTAGATCGGACCGGATCAATCTATATGGCCTATAAGGATGCGATTGCGTCCGGGAAACCGACGACCATTGTGGTAGCTGGTAAGGGGTCTGAAGATACGATCAAAATTAATGGCCGTAACGAATTCTATGTTCCTGATTTTGAATATGTTCAACAATTGATTGCTTTTTATGAATTTAAGGGTAGAATTTAAGAGTAGAAACGATTATGAGAATATCATGAAATATAAATGATAAAATATAATGAACTAAAGAGGTGGCAAATTTGAAACAAATTAATATTGGATTACTTGGTCTAGGTACAGTCGGTGGTGGTGTAGCCAAAATTATGCACGATCACGCACAAAAAATGTCAGATACGGAAGGTATTCAATACCAAGTAACGAAGATTTTTGTCCGCGATATTGAAAAATCAAAAGCGAAACATCCCGGATTACCAGAAAGCATTCAATTGACAACTGATTTCAATGATGTCATCAACGATCCTTCAATTGATATTGTCGTTGAAGCGATGGGTGGAACAACATTCGCAGCTGACTGTATTGAATCTGCTTTACGCGCTGGTAAACACATCGTAACTGCTAACAAGGACTTGGT
>NZ_JBOEQF010000738.1:0-896 GCF_050689315.1 Aerococcus sp. L_32 | reverse complement strand
GCGTAAGGCTGTTGTGAAAGAATTACTTGTTGCCAACGGCGACCAAGTAAATTCTGGTGACTTGCTATTAGTATTGGAATAAAATAAGAGGTAAGAATAGCGGGCCAGCAAGTTGAGGCCCGTTATTTTGCCATATAAAGGTTTAGGGGTTACGGACTTTGGAATTCCTGTTATAATGAAATTAAAGCGAGTGATTAAAGGAAGTCGATGATATGAGTATTTATGATGAAAGACAGTCACGTCAAGCGTTGATTGTGTGGATGTATTCTAATAAAAAGGTGAAACAGTTACAGAAGTACGGTTTCGTTTATTATGTCTCGCGGAAGATGAAGTATGCGGTTTTGTATACGGATGTGTCGGAAGCGGACCATATTCAAAAGAATCTTGAGAAGTTACATTTCGTGCGTCAGGTGGATGTGTCTCCTAGACAGGCAATGGCGACGGATTATGCGACGGCTTTTGATGCCTATGCGGCAGACTTGATGGCCAAGAAGGATTCGGATGATAAAGATCGTTTGAATGAACGGTATGCTTAATATATAATCAAATATATAGTAAATGAAATTTTGAAGGGACCTTGGGATTGAATGTGCCCAGGGTCCTTTTTCAATAATTGGAGGAGAGTCAGGATGGAGTTTGCACCATTTTTCTATTTGGAACTTAAAGAACATATTTTAGATGTGCCTTATACCTTGGCTAAGCGGCGAATTCGTGTCCTCTTACCTAAGGACTATGAAGAAAATACAGATAAGCATTATCCCGTAGTTTATATGCATGACGGACAGAATGTATTTCATTCCAAGGAAGCTTTTTCGAAACATTCTTGGAAAACAATTCACGCGATCAAGCGGAATCCGGATTTACCAAGTATGATTATTGTCGGCATTGATAATGGC
>NZ_JBOEQF010000737.1:0-896 GCF_050689315.1 Aerococcus sp. L_32 | reverse complement strand
ACGTAAGGCAGTTGTGAAAGAATTACTTGTTGCCAACGGCGACCAAGTAAATTCTGGCGACCTGCTATTAGTATTGGAATAAAATAAGAGGTAAGAATTGCGGGCCAGCAAGTTGAGGCCCGTTATTTTGCCATATAAAGGTTTAAGGGTTACTGGCAGATGAATTCCTGTTATAATGAGATTAAAGCGAGTGATTAAAGGAAGTCGATAATATGAGTATTTATGATCAAGCACAGTCTCGACAAGCATTGATTGTGTGGATGTATTCAAATAAAAAAGTTAAACAGTTACAAAAGTACGGTTTCGTTTATTATGTGTCGCGGAAGATGAAGTATGCGGTTTTGTACACGGATGTGTCGGAAGCGGACCACATTCAAAAGAATCTTGAGAAGTTGCATTTCGTGCGTCAGGTGGATGTGTCTCCTAGACAGGCGATGGCGACGGATTATGCGACGGCCTTTGATGCCTATGCGGCAGACTTGATGGCCAAGAAGGATTTGGATGATAAAGATCGGTTGAATGAACGGTACGCTTGATATATAATAAAATGTATAGTAAATGAAAGTTTGAAGGGACCTTGGGATTGAATGTGCCCAGGGTCCTTTTTCAATCGTTGGAGGAGAGTCAGTATGGAGTTTGCCCCATTTTTCTATTTAGAACTGAAAGAACATATTTTAGATGTGCCTTATACCTTGGCTAAGCGGCGAATTCGTGTCCTCTTACCTAAGGACTATGAAGCGCATCCGGACAAGCATTATCCCGTTGTTTATATGCATGACGGACAGAATGTATTTCATTCTAAGGAAGCTTTTTCGAAACATTCTTGGAAAACAATTCACGCAATCAAGCGGAATCCGGATTTACCAAGTATGATTATTGTCGGCATTGATAATGGT
>NZ_JBOEQF010000736.1:0-897 GCF_050689315.1 Aerococcus sp. L_32 | reverse complement strand
GGTGACAAAGCCAGAAACTTATAGCCATGAAGAATTGACCCGCGATATGATTACCCAAATAGATGAGCCAACGAGAGTCTTGATTGAGGGGCCGATTGAAGTGGGCCATACTTGGGATAGTGATGGACGCCAACGTGAAATTACTGGTATCGATGTGCCTGTTGAAACGAAGACTGGCACTTACGAGACTTTAGAGGTCAGTGAATACAGTGAAAATAGTATTCGCAGAGAGTATTATGCCCCAGATGTGGGACTGGTTTACGCAGAAGATGAAAGTACCGACCCTGAAGCGTATTATTTCGTCACTCAAATTTTGAGTCAGTTATCTTTTGAAGGTTGGGGTGAGGAGGTTACTTTTTACTATCCAAATGGCGAAGGTGAATTTGAACAAGCAAATGAAACGGTGGCTATGACGACTAATGATGATATGGCGCTGAAATTCACGCAGATTTTCCAGGGTGGCAACAGCGCTGACCAACAAATGATGACTAAAAGTGTTGATATCAATAGCATCAGTGTTGACGGTCAGGACCCAAGGACGGGCAAGATTGTCTATGTTGACTTTAGCGAAAATATCAGTGAATTGGCGGATGATCCACAAGGGAAGGCTAAGTTGGATGCCATGATGGCAACGATGGTCCAGTATTATAATGCCGACTACATTCAACCTGCTATTGAAGGCGACTATATGGTCATTGATGGTGTTGTTGAATTAACCCCAACTTATCCATTATACGAAGTCCCTGAAAATATTCAGCCTTAAATGACAGGTAAATCGACAGATAAAGATGACAAAATGAACGTTCAGCCTGAATTTAGCTGGGCGTTTAATAATGGGTGCCCAACAAAAGCTGCTTGCCCTTTTCTAAACAGTAGTAAACTAGGATGAAAAAGTCG
>NZ_JBOEQF010000735.1:0-897 GCF_050689315.1 Aerococcus sp. L_32 | reverse complement strand
CGTGACCAAGTCAGAAACTTATAGCCATGAAGAATTGACCCGCGATATGATTACCCAAATAGATGAGCCAACGAGAGTCTTGATTGAGGGGCCGATTGAAGTGGGCCATACTTTTGATAGTGACGGACGGCAACGTGAAATCACTGGTATCGATGTGCCTGTTGAAACGAAGACTGGCACTTACGAGACTTTAGAGATCAGTGAATACAGTGAAAATAGTATTCGAAGAGAGTATTATGCCCCAGATGTGGGACTGGTTTACGCAGAAGATGAAAGTACTGACCCTGAAGCGGATTATTTCGTCACTCAAATTTTGAGTCAGTTATCTTTTGAAGGTTGGGGTGAGGAGGTTACTTTCTACTATCCAAATGGCGAAGGTGAATTTGAACAAGCAAATGAAACGGTGGCTATGACGACCAATAATGATATGGCGCTGAAATTCACGCAGATTTTCCAGGGTGGCAACAGCGCGGACCAACAAATGATGGCTAACAGTGTTGATATCAATAGCATCAGTGTTGACGGTCAGGACCCAAGAGCGGGCAAGAATGTCTATGTTGACTTTAGCGAAAATATCAGTGAATTGGCGGATGATCCACAAGGGAAGGCTAAGTTGGATGCCATGATGGCAACGGTGGTCCAGTATTATAATGCTGACTACATTCAACCTACTATTGAAGGCGACTATATGGTCATTGAGGGGGTTGTTGAATTAACCAAAGCTTATCCATTATACGAAGTCCCTGAAAATATTCAGCCTTGAATGACAGGTAAATCGACAGATAAAGATGACAAAATGAACGCTCAGCCTGAATCTAGCTGGGCGTTTAATAATGGGTGCTCAGCAAAAACTGCTTGCCTTTTTTAAAATAGTAGTAAACTAGGATGAAAAAGTCA
>NZ_JBOEQF010000734.1:0-897 GCF_050689315.1 Aerococcus sp. L_32 | reverse complement strand
ACTCATTTCATGGGCTTTACCCAATAATTCTAGCGTTGAAGGGTGGATGGTTTCTTCTGAAATTTCAGCAACCACCCATATACCTGATGATTTTCCTTGATTCATGGACTTACCTCCTTAGATGATATGTTTGTCTGACAAAATGGCTAACAATGATTCGGCCGCTTCCGTCGGCGACCCTTCAAGCATGGTCATCTGACGGACTGATTCTTCCGGCACAAAGCTTTCAGTCACAATAGTAGGGGACCCTTTGATACCGATTCTATCGAGGTCACAATGTAGGTCACCCTCGTTCCATACCGTAATCTCTTTTTGCATAGATTGTTTAATCAAAAGAGGCGATAGATACCGCGGTTTATTGATTTCATCACCAACACTCATAACTAAGGGGTAAGAAACACGGATGACTTCTTGGTCCACTTCCAAATGTCTTTTGACATCAATGGTTTGATTAACTGTATCAAGGTCTACTATACCGGATGCGTTGGTGATTTGTGGTAGGTCCAACTCTTCAGCAATTAGTGGGCCAACTTGTCCCGTATCCGCATCAATTGCCTTTAAACCTGTCAAAATAAGATCCACGTTCCCAATCTTGTGTACAGCCTGAGCTAGGGTATAAGCAGTTGCTAAGGTATCTGACCCAGCAAAGGCACGTGAAGATAGTAGATAAGCCTCGTCACAACCCATGGCTAGGGCTTCATGCAAGCTCAATTTAAAAGAATCAGGGCCCATGCTGACAACAGATACTGTACCACCAAATTTTTCTTTTAACTGAACAGCAGTCTCAATGGCATGTTCATCAAAGGGGTTAATACGGCCGCGAACACCACTCCGAATAAGGTTATTCGTTTCTGGGTCAATTTTAACGTGGTTACTGATAGGGATTTCTTTTATAAA
>NZ_JBOEQF010000733.1:0-898 GCF_050689315.1 Aerococcus sp. L_32 | reverse complement strand
AAAAATACCATGCGTAGTCCCGCTACCCATGGTATAAATGGTCCATCATTATCAACCATATTCTTTGCCTTGATTATAGTCCTGGGATACCTTTAGTGTATTTGCCCATAACGTTTGCAGTTTCAGCGTCTACTTTTCCAAGTCCGTTGTTCACTGCTTCAATCAATAAATCTTGTAACATATCAACGTCTTCTGGATCGACTGCATCCGGTTTGATGTTGATTGCTTTCACACGGCGGTCACCTGTTACCGTCACGTTCACCATACCTGATGGTTCAGTCCCTTGAAACTCTTTTGTTTCAATATTCTTTTGTTCTGACTCCATCTCTTGTTGCATCTTTTGCATTTTACGCATCATTTGTTGCATATTTGCCATTCCGCCTGCCATTTTATCGTCTCCTTTTAGCTTTTCATATTTTTTAAATTACATATTCATTGTCATTTTGGCATCAAGCCCCATGACCTAATCATCTATTATTGTAACATTATCCTTACCAAATAGTGAAGTTGCTTGATCGACTTGCTCTTGACGCGAACGTGATTCTTCCTCATTCAATCCGTTCTCATCCAGCCCATCATCCACCACTTCATCTTCTTGGGTAAAGGCTTCCGCGTCCGTTGCTGATCCTTTCGTAGCAATCGCATCACTACCCACTAGATCGCCTAATTCGCCATTTTTCATAGCCTGAACATAACTTTGTCGAGCAGACTGCCACTGGTCACTCGTTAAATAATACATCTTTGTTGGGTGACCTAGTTGATTAGATAGCATCCGCTCAATTTCTTGACGGGTCTCCGTATCGTCATCCACCTTCTTGCACAGAATTTCATAATCAAACCGCACTACGAATGCATTTGGTGAAGCCGCCGCTGGGAAAGTTGCCTTCAATAAGGCCGC
>NZ_JBOEQF010000732.1:0-900 GCF_050689315.1 Aerococcus sp. L_32 | reverse complement strand
AAGAAGAGAACCATCCAGCCCACCACCAAGTAGGACACCATCACAATTTCAATCGTAATATCCGTCCAATTACCCAATGTCGAGAAGAAATAGATGAAAATAATCACCGTATACACCGTTACAATTGGGATAAATATCTTGGTTAAAAGGACATCTAAGAATTTGCTGACATCAGATGACATCTTACCTTCTTCTTCGACAAAAGGTCGGGAGAATACTGACTGCTGAGACAAGATGTACCAAGGGAAGAAAATGTATATAAGTACCGAAAAGATATCCCAATACAATTCACCCTCCACATTAGAGATTAGGATGGACCAACCAGCCAAGACCAAGCTAATGCCGATCATTAAGATACCGGTATAAACCGCCGACACGAAGAAAGACTTAAACCAAATCCGGAAACTCTGGGCAAAATCCAGCCCTTCATTCTTAATCGATGGTAGCCAAATAATCAATAAAGTTAGCAAGAACATGGCAATATTGGTTCGGGTAAACAGGTGGCTAGAGTAGAAATCCCCCGTCCGACTGGCAAAGAGGTAATAAACGACTGCCCCAAAGCCGGCCACACCTTGAAGGCCAAGCGCCTGAACCCGACTACCATCTTTCAAAAAACGCTCATAAGCCACCTGGACCACAGTCGCCAGCAACATGCCGACCGTACTAGCATAAATTCCCACCTCAGCCATCATCGTCGGCTGGTCGTAAGGCATACGTTCCACGTACATGGATAGTGTAGCCGCAATAAAACCGAACACGACTACCATTGGAAATCGTAGTAAACTACCCTTCCATTCATCTAGAGATTGAAACCTCCGCATCATCAGCACCTCCCAAATAGGTAAATAGATTTTGAAATCACTTTATTATCCATCTATTATATCATTAAGATTATAGGAA
>NZ_JBOEQF010000731.1:0-900 GCF_050689315.1 Aerococcus sp. L_32 | reverse complement strand
CGGATAACCCCTTCAATCAAGGCATCCGGACTGCCGACACCCATTAGGTAACGCGGTTTGTCTTCAGGCATGACAGGTGTTAGGTAATCTAAAACCTTGTACATATCTTCTTTCGATTCACCTACTGATAAACCACCGATAGAGTAACCTGGGAAGTCCAAACCGATCATATCTTTGGCGTGTTGTAGACGTAAGTCTTTATAGCCAGCACCTTGTAAAATCCCAAATAATGCTTGGTCATTTGGTCGTTGGTGGGCGTTTAAACCACGTTCAGCCCAACGTGTTGTACGGTGAATCGATTTTTCAACGTAGTTGTGGTCGTGGTTGAAGTCTGGACATTCGTCAAATGACATAATGATGTCCGCACCCAAGTTGTTTTCGATATGGATGGCTTTTTCTGGTGATAAGAATAATTTCTTACCGTCTAAATGAGACTTGAAGGTGACCCCTTCTTCCTCAATTTTTCTAGAATCAGCCAGCGAGAATACTTGGAACCCACCTGAATCGGTTAGAATTGGTTTGTCCCAGTTCATGAATTGATGTAAGCCACCTGCTTCTTTGACTAGGTCATCACCTGGACGTAACCATAAATGATAGGTGTTAGACAGAATGATTTGGGCATTCATATCCGTTAACTCTTCAGGAGACACAGCCTTTACGGATGCTTGCGTACCAACAGGCATAAATACCGGTGTTTCAATCGTACCATGAGGGGTTTCCACTTGGCCTAAACGTGCACCCGTATGCTTTTCTTTTTTATGTAATGTATATTTTAATGCACTACTCGTCATTAGAATTCCTTTCTTTCTACCACACATGCTACTTTTTGAATCAAAATAATTGATGTGTGTACGACTAGATTTCTACCTAGTCCAACATATTGACAACCAAACAATGTTA
>NZ_JBOEQF010000730.1:0-901 GCF_050689315.1 Aerococcus sp. L_32 | reverse complement strand
GAGTATAACCGTAATGTTCAGATGATCTTTCAAGATTCGACTATGTCCTTAAATCCGAAGAAACGGATTTTAGATGTGATCGCTGAACCAATTCGCAATTATTATCAATATTCCGAAAAAGAAGTGAAACATCGGGTAATCGAGCTGTTAGAGATTGTTGGTTTGAATGAAGATACAATCTATAAGTATCCGCATGAATTCTCGGGTGGTCAACGGCAACGTTTAGGGGTTGCGCGGGCTGTAGCCAGTAACCCTAAACTGATTATTGCCGATGAACCTACTTCAGCCTTGGATTTATCGGTTCAAGCGCAGGTTTTAAACTTTATGAAGCAAATTCAAAGTGAATATAACTTGAGTTACTTGTTCATTTCCCATGACTTAGGGGTTGTGGAACACATGGCAGATGAAATTGCCATTATGCATAAAGGACGATTTGTTGAGCGTGGTTCCAAGAAAGAAATTTTCAATAACCCGCAACATATTTATACCAAACGGTTATTGGCTGCAATTCCTGAAATGGATCCGAATAAACGTGCTGAGATTAAAGCACGACGTCAGCAAATTGATGCTGAGTATCAAAAGACGTCTAACATTTATTATGATGAAAATAATCGTGTTTATGATTTATCTCCATTCTCAGACAATCATGATGTTGCCTTTGATCAATCATTGAAAGGAGGCAATTAATATGTGGAAGACAATATTTAGAAGAGTTCTGCTGATGCTCCCGCAAATTTTAATTTTGAGTATCTTAGTATTCGCGGTAGCTAGATTGATGCCTGGTGACCCTTTTACAGGGCTTATCACACCAGAAACTGATCCTTCAACGATTGAAGCCTTGCGTGAACGGGCTGGTTTGAATGAACCGATTATCGTCCAGTATTTTAATTGGTTGAAGAAT
>NZ_JBOEQF010000729.1:0-902 GCF_050689315.1 Aerococcus sp. L_32 | reverse complement strand
TGCCTTTGTGGCATACTGCTTTATTATATATCAACAAAATCCCTTTGCCAATCAAGTATGAGCAAAAGCCGAACATTTTTCTCATTATTTTTAAAGTATAATTATTGGACAAGCGAAATTTGGTCATGCTATGATGAAAGTGTAAAAATTGTAGCAAAAAATCAGCCAATTGAATTCAACGCATTTGCCAAATTTGTGAGGTATAAAATGACGAATCTATTGTTTAACACATGGAATGCACGATTGAATAAGTTACTAGCTAACGGTTTTGACTGCCCTTGTGCCCTTGATGCTACAGTCCTTACACCGACTACAATGAAAATATCTATTAAAAATCCTAGCGTTTGACCTTAGTGTCTGACGCTATTTTTTTGTGTATTTTCACACCTTTAGGAGGAAAGATAACATGAAAAAATGTATGATCGCTATCAAACAACACAGTGTTAACCTCGCGTTTGTTAACCGGATGATGCATTCAAAAGCTGTTCCGCCGTAAGGAGGTGATCCTTTGTATCTCGGTGCTAGCCGTTAATAGCTAAATATTAAAATATATATTAATCAAAATACCAAATCATCAACAAGCCTAAAAGCCAACAGTTAAGCAGCATCGTTTGTTGAATGGGACCCTCTAAAGTTAGACCAAAAATCTAGCTTTAGGGGTTATTTTTTTGTCAAAATGGTCACTGGATGCTGAACCGGCAGTTATCAATTGCTTTACAAGTACAATACAAAAAAGAGCTGACCATTATACGGTCACCTCTCATAAAATTCGTCTAAATTCTTACAGTAATACGGCTGCTGCTAGGGCGCGCTGTACATCATATACCACGTCGCCACCTCTAAATTGTAGGGCGATTGTTGGTTGGTCGTTACCAGATAAGTAAATATCTACTTCAGCATCT
>NZ_JBOEQF010000728.1:0-903 GCF_050689315.1 Aerococcus sp. L_32 | reverse complement strand
TTAGACGAACCGTCATCCCCTCTTCACTAAAGGCTAAATTGGTAAAACGGCTATCCGATAAATCAACCAAGAACCGCGATGCGTTTGTTAAAACACGTTCTTTGACATCTGAAGATTCCCCAACAGTGGCCTTTTCAAAGGTCGCAATGGCCAACTTGTTGGCTGCCCATTCAACAGACATTTGATAAGCTTCATCCACTTGGGCTTGATAAGCTTGTAATAAATCTGGTGCCATACCCTCGCTAGCGATCTCTTGGATTTGGCTACGTTTGTCAGCAGTTGACCGAGTTAGGTCCGCAATTTCTGTTTCCATGTCCGCAATCTTTTGACGTAAGTCAGTTAATTGTTGGTCGACTGGACGGTCTTGTTGCAAGTAGATAGCCAAGTTTAAGTCTAAGTGGTTAGCTAAGATATCATGACGGTTTTGTTTTTGTTTCATTTGTTTTTGTTGGTCAGTGGCTGCTAGTAACTCCTCACCAGACCGGTAATTATATTGGTCAAGGATTCGCTCTTGGTCAGCCTTAATAGCAGATAGTTCTGCTTGTAATTGTTGACGACGGTTAGCACGACTTTGCTCCTCATATGAAGCATAGTCTTGGTCCGCTTGTTGACGTCTTAAAGCTAAATAATCATCTTCAAATTGTTGGAAGTAGGCATCTTCGCTGATTTCCCCAACTTCTAGTGAATTGGCATATTCAGCCCATTGTTGTTCGTGGGCTTTACCAAAGTTAGAGACACCAAGGGTCATTTCTAACTGTTGGATTTTGTGGTCTAGGTTAAAGATTTCATCTACATAGGTATCTTCTAACCATACTTGAGAAGAAATGTTTGAAGAACCACCTTTTTCCACTAACAATTTATCTAATTCAGTCACAATATCGGTTGATTCATAAGATAAATGGG
>NZ_JBOEQF010000727.1:0-903 GCF_050689315.1 Aerococcus sp. L_32 | reverse complement strand
CTAGACGAACCGTCATCCCCTCTTCACTAAAGGCTAAATTGGTCAAACGGCTATCCGATAAATCAACCAAGAACCGCGATGCATTTGTTAAAACACGTTCTTTGACATCTGACGATTCCCCAACAGTGGCCTTTTCAAAGGTCGCAATGGCCAACTTGTTGGCTGCCCATTCAACAGACATTTGATAAGCTTCATCCACTTCTGCTTGATAAGCCTGCAATAAATCTGGTGCCATACCCTCGCTAGCAATCTCCTGGATTTGGCTACGTTTGTCAGCAGTTGACCGAGTTAGGTCCGCAATTTCTGTTTCCATGTCCGCAATCTTTTGACGTAAGTCAGTTAATTGTTGGTCGACTGGACGGTCTTGTTGTAAGTAGATGGCCAAGTTTAAGTCTAAGTGGTTAGCTAAGATATCATGACGATTTTGTTTCTGTTTCATTTGTTTTTGCTGGTCAATGGCTGCTAGTAACTCGTCACCAGACCGGTAATTATATTGATCAAGGATTCGCTCTTGGTCAGCCTTAATAGCAGATAATTCTGCTTGTAATTGTTGACGACGGTTGGTGCGACTTTGTTCTTCATATGAAGCATAGTCTTGGTCCGCTTGTTGACGTCTTAAAGCTAAATAGTCATCTTCAAATTGTTGGAAGTAGGCATCTTCGCTGATTTCCCCAACTTCTAGTGAATTAGCATATTCAGCCCATTGTTGTTCGTGGGCTTTACCAAAGTTAGAGACACCAAGGGTCATTTCTAACTGTTGGATTTTGTGGTCTAGGTTAAATATTTCATCTACATAAGTATCTTCTAACCATACTTGAGAAGAAATATTTGAAGATCCACCTTTTTCTGCTAATAATTTATCTAATTCAGTCACAATATCGGTTGATTCATCAGATAAATGGA
>NZ_JBOEQF010000726.1:0-904 GCF_050689315.1 Aerococcus sp. L_32 | reverse complement strand
GGCCATCCGCAGGGCATGTTCACTGTCAGCAACGCCCCACTCAACCACGTTCTTAACCGCTTGAATCAAGGTCAAGACTGACCCAGCTAAATTACCTGACTCAAGTCGCGCTTCACCATCTTTTACAATAACCGGGAATTCGCCTAATTGGTATTGGCCATCAGGCATGCCTGCCGCTGACATAGCATCTGTAATCAAGACTGTTTTGTCCCATCCTTTGGCTTTCACCAAGGCTTTGGTTGCACCTGGATGGACATGTTTACCATCACAAATTACTTCCGCATAGGTATCATCCGTTGCCATCGCTGCCCCAACCATTCCTGGATTGCGGTGGTGTAAACCAGACATGCCGTTATAAGTATGTATGAAAATGTTGGCACCCGCATCAACCACTGCAGTCGCTTCTTCATAGGTCGCAGATGAGTGGGCTAGGGCTACTCGTACCCCTTCTTTCGTGATAGTTTCTGTGAAAGCTTTAGCCGTTTTCCGCTCTGGCGCTAGGGCAATTTTATTGATCAAACCTTTAGCCGCTGACTGCCAGATTTCAAATTGACCCAAGTCAGGATCACCCATGTAGGCTGGGTTTTGTGCCCCCTTGTGTTCTTCCGTGAACCATGGCCCTTCGAAGAAGATACCTAAGATTTTCGCCCCCTCAGCTTCATCGTAGTGGTCACCGATTTTTCCAGCAACAGCAGTCAATAAGTCAGTAGAAGAAGTTAAGGTCGTTGGCAAAAAGGCTGTCACACCTGTTGATGGCAATCCTTTAGACATAGTCTGAACCGCTTCAAAATCATCGTCCATCACATCTGCCCCTTGGAAACCATGGATGTGGGTATCCACTAAACCAGCCGCCACCGTATAACCCGTGTAATCTTTAACCTCACCTTTTAAGGGTTTCTCTAAA
>NZ_JBOEQF010000725.1:0-904 GCF_050689315.1 Aerococcus sp. L_32 | reverse complement strand
CGCCATCCGCAGGGCATGTTCACTGTCAACAACGCCCCATTCAACCACGTTCTTAACCGCTTGAATCAAGGTCAAGACTGACCCAGCTAAATTACCTGACTCAAGTCGCGCTTCACCATCTTTTACAATAACCGGGAATTCGCCTAATTGGTAGTGGCCATCAGGCATACCTGCCGCTGACATGGCATCTGTAATCAAGACTGTTTTGTCCCATCCTTTGGCGTTCACCAAGGCTTTGGTTGCACCTGGATGGACATGTTTCCCATCACAAATTACTTCCGCATAGGTATCATCCGTTGCCATCGCTGCCCCAACCATTCCTGGATTGCGGTGGTGTAAACCAGACATGCCGTTATAAGTATGGATGAAAATGTTGGCACCCGCATCAACCACTGCAGTTGCTTCTTCATAAGTCGCAGATGAGTGGGCTAGGGCTACTCGTACCCCTTCTTTCGTGATAGTTTCTGTGAAAGCTTTAGCCGTTTTCCGCTCTGGCGCTAGGGCAATTTTATTAATCAAACCTTTAGCTGCTGACTGCCAGATTTCAAATTGACCCAAGTCAGGATCACCCATGTAGGCTGGGTTTTGTGCCCCCTTGTGTTCTTCCGTAAACCATGGCCCTTCGAAGAATATACCTAAGATTTTCGCCCCCTCAGCTTCCTCGTAGTGGTCACCAATTTTACCAGCAACTGATGTCAATAAGTCAGCAGAAGAAGTTAAGGTCGTTGGCAAAAAGGCTGTCACACCTGTTGATGGCAACCCTTTAGACATAGTCTGGACTGCTTCAAAATCGTCGTCCATCACATCTGCCCCTTGGAAACCATGGATGTGGGTATCCACTAAACCAGCCGCCACTGTATAACCCGTGTAGTCTTTAACCTCACCTTTTAAGGGTTTCTCTAAC
>NZ_JBOEQF010000724.1:0-904 GCF_050689315.1 Aerococcus sp. L_32 | reverse complement strand
CGCCTTTGTGGCATACTGCTTTATTATATATCAACAAAATCCCTTTGCCAATCAAGTATGAGCAAAAGCCGAACATTTTTCTCATTATTTTTAAAGTATAATTATTGGACAAGCAAAAATTGGTCATGCTATGATGAAAGTGTAAAATCGTAGCAAAAAAAATCAGCCAATTGAATTCAATCCATTTGCCAACTTTGTGAGGTATAAAATGACGAATCTATTGTTTAACACTTGGAATGCACTACTGAATCATTTACCAGCTAACGGTTCTGCGTGCCCTTGTGCCCATGAAGCTACAGTTCTTACACCGACTACAATGAAAATATCTATTAAAAATCCTAGCGTTTGACCTTAGTGTCTGACGCTATTTTTTTATGGATTTTCACACCTTTAGGAGGAAAGATAAAATGAAAAGATGTATGATCGCTATCAAACAACACAGTGTTAACCTTGCGTTTGTTAACCGGATGATGCATTCAAAAGCTGTCCCGCCTTAAGGAGGTGATCCTTTGTATCTCGGTGCTAGCCGTTAATAGCTAAACATCAAAATATATATCAATCAAAACACCGAATCATCAACAAGCCTAAAAGCCAACAGTTAGGCAGCATCGTTTGTTGAATGGGACCCTCTAAAGGTAGACCAAAAACCTAACTTTAGAGGGTTATTTTTTTGGCAAAATGGTCACCGGATGCTGAACCGGCAGTTATCAACTGCTTTACAAGTACAATACAAAAAAGAGCTGACCATTATACGGTCACCTCTCATAAAATTTGTCTAAATTCTTACAGTAATACGGCTGCTGCTAGGGCGCGCTGTACATCATATACCACGTCGCCACCTCTAAATTGTAGGGCGATCGTTGGTTGGTCGTTACCAGATAAGTAAATATCTACTTCAGCATCC
>NZ_JBOEQF010000723.1:0-904 GCF_050689315.1 Aerococcus sp. L_32 | reverse complement strand
ATCCGCAATTCCGACCTTCTTCGACACTTTGAAAGTATTTGATTTACTAGAAACCAACGCAACATCGATCGTTAATCAAATCCCTGACTATCAAGTCACAGATGGCAAAATAGCCACCAGCGATGACCAAGCGGCCTTTATTTTTGAAACAGACCTGATAACCTATGCCTTTGATCCAAATGATGAAATCGCTAGCCAAGACGTGGCGACTAGTCAAAACAATCTGATCACTGTTGAAAACAACTCAGATAACCTGACCCTGTCATTTATGGGACAACCCATTGCCTTCACCTACGCACAATTAGGTGACACTGCCAATAGCGATGGTGTCAAAGGCATTATCCAGTCAATGACTAGCCTAACTTGGGCCTACTACCCGATTATCTTCGTCATTGTAACCCTGTCTAGCCTATTAAATCTAGTGCTAGCTAGCCTGATGATTGCCTTAGTAATTGGTATGCTACCTGATTCAACCCGCTTAAGACTAACCTTTAAAATGCGGTTGTCTTTAGCCCTTGCGTCATTAACTATGCCACTAATGGTCATCACGCTCTTTAACCTATTTGGCTTCTATGTTGTCTATCAATTAGAAATCATGTATGTCTTCGCATTGATACGTTTATGGCGACTATTGAAAAAAGTACAAGTCATAAAAATGCAGAAATAATACAAGGGTGTGAGTGAGACCGCTCAGCTAAACAACTTCTAACGCATTTAAGCGAGTAAGTGCTAAAGCATCAACTCGCTCATAAACTGGAAGAATAGTGCCGTATCACACAAAGTGTGATGCAAACTATTCTGAAGTGGACTTGAGCTGGTCGAGCGAACCCGACTAGGTTGCGAGCGTCAAAAAATAATTTATCATTAACCCAAAAAATCCGAGGAATTGATCAAAACGATCTTT
>NZ_JBOEQF010000722.1:0-906 GCF_050689315.1 Aerococcus sp. L_32 | reverse complement strand
CTAGTCTTCTCAATATTGAACTTAGTAACTGTTTATATTTTCGAACCTGAATATGGGGTCAATTTATACCAGTCGCGAACTGTCATCTGGGAAGGAATTGGCCGCTATTCTCTCACTTGGGAGCAAGCCTTCTATGAATTTAACTTGATGATCAAGTATTTCTCGACGATTCCATTAGCCTTAATCTTCATGTTGACCACTAACCCAAGTGAATTCGCTTCTTCGTTAAACCGAATTGGCGTGTCCTACCAAATTTCATATGCAGTTTCATTAGCCTTACGGTATATACCAGATATCCAGAACCAATTCTTTGCAGTAAGACAAAGCCAACAGGCACGAGGGATTGAGATGTCTAACAAGGCTGGCTTGACTGTAAGAGCGAAACGGTCAGCCCAAGTGATTATGCCCCTCATTTTTTCTTCATTAGATCGGATTGAAGTAATCAGCCAAGCCATGGAGTTACGACGGTTTGGTAAAGGTAACAAACGGACTTGGTATAGGGCACGACCTTTCAAGAAAGCTGATATCATCGCACTTATTGTGACCGTATTGATTGTTTGTCTTGGATTATGGTTATTTGTAGTCAACCAAGGACGGTTTTATAACCCATTTAAATAATGTATTGAAAACAAAAGCCACGCAGGGCTTTGAGTTGAATCAAGGTTTGCGTGGCTTTTTTTGATGTCTTCGTATAGCTGTGTCGAGTGGGCGACTGATATTTGAACAAGTTTACGATGAAAAATGCGTAAAAAAAAGGCGACCGAGTCGTCACCCGGTCGCCTTTCCAATTTGCAAATTTGATTTTTAAAGTTTAATTGTGTTAATTAAGCTTCGATTGTAGTGATTGTACCCGCACCTACAGTACGTCCACCTTCACGGATAGAGAATTTAGTACCATCTTCGATC
>NZ_JBOEQF010000721.1:0-907 GCF_050689315.1 Aerococcus sp. L_32 | reverse complement strand
AAAGACGGTCAATATGCAGTAGCACAATTAAACATTAACAACTTGGAATGGACTCAAGCTGTTTTAGAAGCAGCCCAAGCAGAAAACTCACCAGTAATTTTAGGTGTTTCTGAGGGTGCTGGTAAATACATGGGGGGCCCAGAAGTTGTTGCCGCTATGGTTAAAGCTTTAGTTGAAACAATGGAAATCACTGTTCCTGTTGCATTACATTTAGACCACGGTTCATCTTTTGAAACTGCTAAACGTGCAATCGACGCTGGATACACTTCAGTAATGATCGATGGTTCTCATCACCCAATTGATGACAACATCGCTATGACTAAACAAGTTGTAGAATACGCACACGAACGTGGCGCTTCTGTTGAAGGTGAAATCGGTACTGTTGGTGGTACTGAAGACGGCGTTACTGCTGGTATCAACTATGCAGATAAAGAAGAATGTAAACGTATCGTTGACGAAGCTGGTATCGACGCATTAGCTGCAGCCTTAGGTTCAGTTCATGGTCCATACTCAGGCGAACCTGTTTTAGGTTTCGATGAAATGAAAGAAATTTCTGAATACACAAACACACCATTAGTATTACACGGTGGTTCAGGTATTCCAGAAGAGCAAGTTAAAAAAGCAATCGAACGCGGTCATGCGAAAATCAACGTAAATACTGAATTACAAATTGTATTTACTGCTGCAGTTCGTGAAAACTTAAACAACGATGACAAAGTATACGACCCACGTAAAGTTTTAGCACCAGGTAAAGCTGCGATTGTTAAAACAGCACGTGAAACATTACGTATGTTTGGTTCATCAAACAAAGCATAATTCATTTTAGCCAGTGAATTTCCGCTTTATATATCCTTTTTCGAGCAATGACCTTTTGGTTGTTGCTCTTTTTTTGTACTTGAAATCCTCA
>NZ_JBOEQF010000720.1:0-907 GCF_050689315.1 Aerococcus sp. L_32 | reverse complement strand
TAGCCTTTTGATGCGGATTAATGCGAAGGCAGGTCTGGCTCCTGTACAAGTAGACGCAGATTTATTCAAATTAATCGCCATTGGCAGAGACTATTCTTTGCGTTCAGACGCTAGTTTGAATATTGCAATCGGACCTTTAATCAAGCTGTGGCAGGTTGGTTTTAAGGGCGCTAATTTACCAAGTGAAGCGGCTATTCAAGACCGGTTAGCCCTTACTCACCCTGCAGACATTATTTTAGATGATGCGAAACAAACAGTTTACTTAGCGAAACAAGGAATGGAAATTGACTTGGGGGCAGTTGCTAAGGGATATTTTGCTGACTTAATCAAAGATTATTTCCATGAGCAAGGTGTCCAATCAGGCATGATTAACTTGGGCGGGAATGTATTACTAGTCGGCGCACATCTTGAAAATCCTGGTGGTTTTTGGCGAGTTGGGGTCCAAGATCCTGACCAAAGTCGCAACCATTTACGCGGGATTATCCAATTTCAAGATGGATCGGTGGTGACTTCTGGTATTTATGAGCGGCATTTTGAATACCAAGGCAAAACCTACCACCATATTTTTGATTCGCAAACGGGTTATCCGGTAGCCAATGACCTGGCGGGCTTGACCATCGTCTCTAAGTCTTCCTTGGTTGGGGAGATTTACACGTCTTTATATTTTAATTTAACCAGTCAAGATTTATTGGCGAAATTATCTGCTATTAGCGGGGTGGAAGCGGTCATTATCACAAGAGACGGGGAAGTTGTATTGACCGAGGGGATTAAACCCTTTTACACACAGGTTAATGAAGTTGAAAGTCCCTATTATTAATTTGTGATTCAAGAGAAGTCTAGTAAAATGGACTTCTTTTTTTATTACAGTCTTGTCAGCGTGGGGGGCGGTAACTCTTTTTCAAAAGGT
>NZ_JBOEQF010000719.1:0-908 GCF_050689315.1 Aerococcus sp. L_32 | reverse complement strand
ACAACAACCACTTCTTCATCAATTGTTGAAAGGTCAGGGATTTTAACACCTAATAAATGTGCTACTAAACGATCAGTAACATCTTTGATGTCAGCTGCACGTTCTTGCATATAAGGGTTGTCTTCCATACCTTTGAAGATTTCGATGTAGAAGTCAGCTGTTTGACGAACAGCAGATTCTGCATTCAATGTTTCATCATCAATTTTTTGGGTGTAAGCTTGCTGCAATTCCGGATCTTCAAGGACCATTAAATGCGCGTCAAAGACTTGCGCTTCCTCTTCTGACAAAGATTTAGCTGCAACCGCTTTAATTTTTTCGATTTCTACTTTTGAGTCGGCTATAGCTTTTGCTAAGCGTTCTTTTTCTTGTTGTGAATCATTAGATTTTGAAATTCCAAAACTTAAATCAGGTTCTTCAACTAAGAACGCTTTAGCGATGGCAATGCCATCGCTAGCCGCGATTCCTGTTAATTTTGTCATATTATTCTGATAACCCTTCATTTTTCATAGTGTCAGCAATTGTTTGGATTGCTTCTTCTTCGTCATCACCTTCAGCAGTGATTACAACGTCAGAACCTTGACCTACACCTAAAGACATTACGCCCATGATAGATTTCAAGTTTACAGATTTACCTTTGTATTCTAAGTTAATATCTGAGTTAAACTTGCTTGCAGATTGCACCAATAAAGTTGCAGGACGTGCGTGGATACCAGTTTCAGCTGTAATGTTAAATTCTTGTTTTTTCATAATCAAAAATCTCCTTTAAAATATTTTATTCATACCTTTATAAATAGGCAAGAGTTATTATAGCTTATCTATTTGCAAAGTAAAACGTCACAAACTAGACTATACCATAATTAGAAAACTCTTTCACTTATAATTTACCAAAAAAATAGCGTTTCCACAAG
>NZ_JBOEQF010000718.1:0-909 GCF_050689315.1 Aerococcus sp. L_32 | reverse complement strand
CAGCCTTTTGATGCGGGTTAATGCGAAGGCAGGTCTGGCTCCTGTACAAGTAGACGCAGATTTATTCAAATTAATCGCCATTGGCAGAGACTATTCTCTGCGTTCAGACGTTAGTTTGAATATTGCAATCGGACCTTTAATCAAGCTGTGGCAGGTTGGTTTTGAGGGCGCTAATTTACCAAGTGAAGCGGCTATTCAAGACCGGTTAGCCCTTACTCACCCTGCAGACATTATTTTGGATGATGCGAAACAAACAGTTTACTTAGCGAAACAAGGAATGGAAATTGACTTGGGGGCAGTTGCTAAGGGATATTTTGCTGACTTAATCAAAGATTATTTCCTTGAGCAAGATGTCCAATCAGGCATGATTAACTTGGGCGGGAATGTATTACTAGTCGGCACACATCTTGAAAATCCTGGTGGTTTTTGGCGAGTAGGGGTCCAAGATCCTGACCAAAGTCGCAACCATTTACGCGGGATTATCCAATTTCAAGATGGGTCGGTGGTGACTTCTGGTATCTATGAGCGGCATTTTGAATACCAAGGCAAAACCTACCACCATATTTTTGATTCGCAAACGGGTTATCCGGTAAACAATGACCTGGCGGGCTTGACCATCGTCTCTAAGTCTTCCTTGGTTGGGGAGATTTACACGTCTTTATACTTTAATTTAACCAGTCAAGATTTATTGGCGAAATTATCTGCTATTAGCGGGGTTGAAGCGGTCATTATCACAAGAGACGGGGACGTTGTATTGACAGAGGGGATTAAACCCTTTTACACACCGGTTACTGAAGTTGAAAGTCCCTATTATTAAATTGTGATTCAAGAGAAGTCTAGTAAAATGGGCTTCTTTTTTTATTACAGTCTTGTCAGCGTGGGGGGGGCGGTAACTCTTTTTCAAAAGGA
>NZ_JBOEQF010000717.1:0-911 GCF_050689315.1 Aerococcus sp. L_32 | reverse complement strand
TCTTATATTGCCTCCATTATATATTTGAGGCAATTAAAAGTCAATTGCGCCAAATTAGGTGTTCAAAAATTCGTTTAGACTTGTGCAGAGCTAGAAAAAAAGCCATTTATAGATAGTTGGAACTTTCCCCTGTGCCTACCACTTCACCTATGCAAAATTAAGCAACACTCAAATCTACGTTGCTTGGTACAACACACCCCTATAAAGTCACAAATACGCTTCTCCAGACACGTATAAAAGCCATGACAAGACATCATGACTTTAGCGAAAAAATATTTATAAAACTTGAATTTATCTTAATCAACATATCAGAAGCATCATTATATTAGCATTCCAACCCCTAACAGTCACACATTCAAAACATCGTACTCATGAGATTTGTTTAGTTTTGTAATACCAGTACTTTTAGACTACAAATCAGATCGTTATCTTACCTAAATACAAACGATAGTTTTGTTAATTACGGCACTCGCAAACGTGTATCTTGTCTAGAGCTTTTACAAACAGTGTTGTTCAAGCCTGTATAAAAAACGAAGTGTGTCCGTCTCTAGATAAATTTATAAATCATTTGAGCAATACGATGTATTTCATTTCTTGAAAATCTATACGGTTGTTAACTAAAAACGCCTTGGATATCTTCCATCCAGCCTTTAAACAGGTCTTCCATGATGCGTGCCACTTGTACAACAATGCTGACCTTGTCGACATCTTCTGCTGGTACAATGGCATTTGACATATCCAATTGGTTAAAGAGACTTTCATCAAAGTTCACCGTCGTATTGAAAGTATTAATTGATTGGTCCACTGACAATGGCGCTGTCAGCGCTAAGTTCCCTACAGCGTCATATTGGAAGGCTGCATCATAAGTTGTAGTCGAATTATTTTCTAAATCATAATTATAAGGTAAGAAC
>NZ_JBOEQF010000716.1:0-912 GCF_050689315.1 Aerococcus sp. L_32 | reverse complement strand
AGTTGCTGTGACTAGATTTGATCGTCCTCTTGTTGGTCGCCTGCTTCTATATCTTCAATGACTACATCATTTTCGCGTGCTTCTTCTTCAGCAGCATCGCTCATGATGTCGTTAGCCATTTCAGTATTCATTGGGTCAGCTTTTTGCGTACGCGCAATTGCACGACGGTCAAATACTAAGTAGACACCTTCACAATCTAAAGTAATCGTATTTTTAGTTTCATCGATTTCAGCAATGACACCGTGTAAACCACCAATTGTTACTGCAGAATCGCCAACTGCCATTGCAGCCATCATTTGTTGCGTTTCTTTTTGTCGTTTTTGTTGCGGTCTAATTAACATGAAGTACATTAAAGCCACTAAAACAACTATATATAATACTGTTCCCATTAAAAGAATAACCTCCTATTTGATTATTTGTTCACATATGAACCGTTCATTTTTTTATCATTAGCATAATCGTACCATAAAGTGCCCATAAATTACATAGGTTAACCCTTGTAAGCCGAAAGATTTAGCAAGACCTAGCCTAGCTCTTTTTCAAAAAGAAAAGGTCTTGACCTAAAAGGCGGTTTTTTGAACCTTACCGTAATATTGCAAGAAGAATTCGTCTCTAAAGTCCAATAGACGGTCTTCGCGAATGGCATCTTTAATTTGCTCCATCAAATTGATTAAGAAATGCAAGTTGTGGATTGACGTTAACCGTAGTGCAAATGTTTCGTTAGCTTTCAATAGGTGACGGATGTAAGCACGTGTATAGTTACGGCAAGTGTAGCAGTCACAATTTGGATCTAATGGCGTAAAGTCGCGTGCATATTGCGCATTTTTGATGACTACACGTCCTTGACTGGTCATGGTAGTCCCGTTACGTGCAATACGTGTTGGCAATACACAATCAAACATATCGATACCA
>NZ_JBOEQF010000715.1:0-912 GCF_050689315.1 Aerococcus sp. L_32 | reverse complement strand
TTATTTTGCCAAGTTTTAGATTCTTTAAAATCCTTTAAGACGGCGTCATCTTTCACAAGTTTCTGGTCTGTATGTTAAAATAAGAATAAGGCAATTTAACAATTTCTAAGCAAAATGCCAATAAATTTATGAACGGAGTAATCAATATGGTGAGATTTATACACACAGCAGATTTGCATTTGGACCAGACCTTCAAAAATTTACCAATCAAAGACGATTACTTGCAATATGCTTTATCAGAAGCGACTTTAAATTCATTCGACAACTTAATTCAAACAGCGATTAATGAACAAGTAGACTTTTTCTTAATTGCCGGTGATATCTACCATGGGGCGCGTGCTACTTTGCGTGCGCAATTTGCCTTTTCCAACGGGATGCAACGGTTAGCTGACGCGGATATTCCAGTATACATGATTTACGGTAACCACGACTTCGATGCTGACGCTGATCACCGCTTGAAATTACCTAAGAATGTCTATATTTTCGGGGTTGAACCTGAAACGAAATACCTATCAACACCAGCTGGGGAAAGTGTGGCTATCACAGGTTTCTCTTATGACCAGCAATGGATTTCAGAAGACCGTTCAGAGGCCTATCCGAATCGTGACACCTTAGTTGACTACCACATCGGGTTGCTACACGGAGACAATTCATCTACTGATGGGCAAAAGCGGTATGCACCTTTTAATCCAAGTCAATTAGCTAGCCACGGCTATGACTACTGGGCGCTTGGTCACATTCATAAAGGACAAGTGATCTATGAAAATCCTGCTATGGTGTACCCAGGAAACATTCAAGGGGCTAGCTTCAAGGAAGACGGGGCTAAAGGCGCCTTAATCGTTAACTTAGCTAAGGGCGTCCCAGCTGAATTAGAATTTATTGAAACAGCTGAATGGCAATTTCAACATTCAA
>NZ_JBOEQF010000714.1:0-913 GCF_050689315.1 Aerococcus sp. L_32 | reverse complement strand
CTTGAAGAAAAAGGGTTAATGGACCGGAAAGGGTTCCCAGAATCTTATAATATGGAGGCCTTGGAAACTTTCTTAACAGATGTGAAAAGCAATAAAAGTGAAATCTATTATCCAAAGTATTCCCACTCCGTTTATGATATTGTAGAGGACGAGGAGAATGTATTGCGTAACCCTCAAATTCTAATTGTTGAAGGGATTAATGTCCTACAAACATCAGAGAATAATACGGTTTATATGAGTGACTTCTGGGATCTGTCCGTCTACGTCGATGCAGATGAAAAGCAGATCGAGGAATGGTTCTACCAACGATTCAACCTCTTAGTTGACCATGCCGTTGATCACCCGGATGACTTCTACTATCAATTTACCCAAGTGCCCCATGAAAAGGCCATGGAGAGAGCAGAGCATACTTGGAATAATATCAACCTGATTAACTTGCAGGAGTATATCTTACCAACACGCAATAGAGCCAATATTGTCATACATAAAGAAAAAGACCACTATATCAATGAGTTGTGGATCAAGAAATATTAGAAAGAAGGCGGATAGTGAAGAAGAAGTTTACTTGGCGAAGAATCGTCAGTTTGTTATTTGTAGTGATTGTCGGTTATTGGGCAATCAATAATTTCGGGTCAATCAAAGGGATATTTGATTCAATTATTGCTGTCACATTACCATTCATACTAGGTGCAGCTTTGGCCTTTATCCTGAATTTACCTTTGAAATTTTTTGAAAGGCATATGACTAAGCTAGTTGGGAAATATTACACTTGGTACAGGATCGTGGGGATTTTATTTGGTTACCTGATCATCGCTGGGGTGATTGCCTTTATTATCTTCCTAGTAGTACCGGATTTACAGGAAACATTAGGATCATTTATTAGCCAAGTACCATCGGAAATCAATTTGCTCTA
>NZ_JBOEQF010000713.1:0-915 GCF_050689315.1 Aerococcus sp. L_32 | reverse complement strand
CCTTATATTGCCTCCATTATATATTTAAGGCAAATAAAAGTCAATTGTGCCAAATTAGGTGCTCATAAATTCGTTTAGACTTGTGCAGAGCTAGAAAAAAAGCTATTTATAGATAGTTGGAATTTTCCCCTGTGCCTACCACTTCACCTATGCAAAATTAAGCAACATTCAAATCTACGTTGCTTAGTACAACGCACCCTTCCTTATAAAGTCACAAATACGCTTCTCTAGACACGTATAAAAGCCATGACATGATATCATGACTTTAGCGAAAAAATATTTATAAAACTTGAATTTATCTTAATCAACATATCAGAAGCATCATTATAGTAGCATTCCAACCCCTAACAGTCACACATTCAAAACATCATATTCATGAGATTTGTTTAGTTTTGTAATACCAGTACTTTTAGACTACAAATCAGATCGTTATCTTACCTAAATACAAACAATAGATTTGTTAATTACGGCACTCGCAAACGTGTATCTTGCCTAGATCTTTTACAAACAACGTTGTTTAAGCCTGTATAAAAAACGAGGTGTGTCCGTCTCTAGATAAATTTATAAATCCTTTGAGCAATACGATGTATTTCATTTCTTGAAAATCTATATTGTTGTTAACTAAAAACGCCTTGGATATCTTCCATCCAGCCTTTAAACAGATCTTCCATGATGCGTGCCACTTGTACAACAATGCTGACCTTGTCGACATCTTCTGCTGGTACAATGGCATTTGACATATCCAATTGGTTAAAGAGACTTTCATCAAAATTCACCGTCGTATTGAAAGTATTAATTGATTGGTCCACTGACAATGGCGCTGTTAGCGCTAAGTTCCCTACAGCGTCATATTGGAAGGCTGCATCATAAGTTGTAGTCGAATTATTTTCTAAATCATAATTATAAGGTAAGAAT
>NZ_JBOEQF010000712.1:0-915 GCF_050689315.1 Aerococcus sp. L_32 | reverse complement strand
CCTTCAGAGAAACCTTCATCTGTAAAGCTTTTTTCAAGGTTTAAGCTTTCTGAGTTATCCCGTGCTTCGCTGTAAGCAGTGTTGACATCATAAACATTGTAGCCTGCTTCTTGCATAGCTGATAAAGTATTGTCGTTATAAGTTATGTAGTCTTCGTCTTCAGACATTTCTTGACTTGAAGCTGGGTATTGCGCAAAGACGATTAAGGCAGAAGGCAAGTCCATACGAATGGTATTAAACAATTCTTCAATATTCGCTAGATGATCTTCTTCAGAAATTTCAGCTTCATAATCTTCTTCAACGAAAGTTGGGATAATCACTAATTGCGGGTTGGCTTCAGTTAAGTTACCAGAGTATTGTTCAACTGCATCGGCAGAGGTCATTTCTGCCCAGTCTACTGAGTTAACACTTGCTTCGTCAAAGCCGATTTCATTTAAACGGTCAGTGATAGTTGTTGTCCAAGCTTCTTGGTCTGCTTGGGTACGGGCGATTGAAATGGTTGGCACTTGCTCTACACTTTGTAGGTAGTATAAATAATGAAGTGCTGTAGTTTCCCCGCGATTGTCTGTAAATGCTTGAACCATTTCTTCTGCATTATATTCTTCTGGCGTTGATGGTGCTGTTTGGTTCATATCTACTGACATTGAAGAAAATGTGCTGGCTTGGTCTGCTAACATATTTTGTTGGCGTGAGCGATAAACAAAATAGCTACCTCCCACTAATACCAATGAAATGACGATAAAGACTGCTGTCAAAATCATTTGGTTTCTACTTGATTTTCTATTCATGCTTGAGCTCCTTTATACAAACTTTTCCCATTGTTTATTCTATCATATAACAAAATGAAGCCAAACTGAATTAAATCTTTTAGGTTTTTTAAGAATATGAGAGTAGGCAATTAGCCTACTCTTTCAT
>NZ_JBOEQF010000711.1:0-916 GCF_050689315.1 Aerococcus sp. L_32 | reverse complement strand
TCTTCAGAGAAACCTTCATCTGTAAAGCTATTTTCAAGGTTTAAGCTTTCTGAGTTATTACGTGCTTCGCTGTAAGCAGTGTTGACATCATAAACATTGTAGCCTGCTTCTTGCATAGCTGATAAAGTGTTGTCGTTATAAGTTACGTAGTCTTCGTCTTCAGACATTTCTTGACTTGAAGCTGGGTATTGCGCAAAGACGATTAAGGCAGAAGGCAAGTCCATACGAATGGTATTGAATAATTCTTCAATATTCGCTAAATGGTCTTCTTCAGAGATTTCAGCTTCATAATCTTCTTCTACGAAAGTTGGGATAATCAGTAATTGTGGGTTGGCTTCAGTTAAGTTACTAGAGTATTGTTCAACTGCATCGGCGGAAGTAATTTCTGTCCAGTCAACTGAGTTAACACTTGTGTCGTCAAAGCCAATTTCATTTAAACGGTCACTGATAGTTGTTGTCCAAGCTTCTTGGTCTGCTTGGGTACGGGCAATTGAGATGGTTGGCACTTGTTCTACACTTTGCAGGTAGTATAAGTAATGAAGCGCTGTTGTTTCCCCGCGGTTGTCCGTAAATGCTTGCACCATATCTTCTGCATTATATTCTTCTGGTGTTGATGGTGCTGTTTGGTTCATATCTACAGACATTGATGAAAATGTGCTGGCTTGGTCCGCTAACATATTTTGTTGGCGTGAGCGATAAACAAAATAGCTACCTCCCACTAATACCAATGAAATGACAATAAAGACTGCTGTCAAGACCATTTGGTTTCTATTTGATTTTCTATTCATGCTTGAGCTCCTTTATACAAACTTTTCCCATTGTTTATTCTATCATATAACAAAATTAAGCCAAACTGAATTAAATCTTTTAGGTTTTTTTAAGAATATGAGAGTAGGCAATTAGCCTACTTTTTCAA
>NZ_JBOEQF010000710.1:0-919 GCF_050689315.1 Aerococcus sp. L_32 | reverse complement strand
CGCCTTAGCCCGGTCAAATGACGATGTAGTGGTTATTGAAACTTCTAGTCAAGGACTCCACCAATATAGAATGGCAGGGATGCAATTTGACTATGCCTTATTTACCAACCTACAACACGACCATTTAGACTACCACAAGACCATGGAAGCTTATTACCAAGCTAAGAAATCCCTGTTCAGCTTAATGAAAGCGGACGGAAAGGCGGTCATCAATAGCTATACCATGTGGGGCAACCGCCTAGCCAAAGAACTGGCAGCAAGTGGTAAACAAGTCTTAACTGTAGATACCAAGAAAGATGCGACAAGTTATGTCTTAGATAAAACAACCGACACAGCAGTTGTTGCCTTCAATGGACAGGGCGGACAAATCGAAGCAATCGAAGCGCCCTTATCAGGTGTCTATAACCAAGAAAACCTAATCTTAGCCACAACCGTCATGGTTGACCTAGGATTAGACGCTGGCAATACCAACGATGCAATAGCAGACTTTGCGGGAATTGCAGGCCGTTTAGAATACTATCCGCTAGCAGACGGCAACGAAATGGTAGTCGATTATGCCCACACGCCGGATGCCATTGAAGCCCTATTAACAACCCTAAACGCCCAGTACCCAAACCACGAGACCATCCATATCTTTGGCTTTAGAGGGCAGCGGGACACTAAAAAATTCCCGCAAATGGTGTCCGCCTCGCAAACTGGGGCCGACTTAACCATCCTAACCACTGACGACTTAAATGGTGTGCCAAGACAAGAGATGGCTGAAAAGTATCTTGAATATGTGACCCAATATGGGTTAGACTCTATGGCTATGGCACTAGACCGGGTCGAAGCCGTCGAACTCGCCCTTGAAATGTCCCTAAATCCGGTATTGTTAGTCCTTACCGGTAAAGGCCACGAAGCCTACTCCGAGGAAAACAAA
>NZ_JBOEQF010000709.1:0-919 GCF_050689315.1 Aerococcus sp. L_32 | reverse complement strand
GGGTTGCTGTGACTAGATTTGATCGTCCTCTTGTTGGTCGCCTGCTTCTACATCTTCAATGACTACATCGTTTTCGCGTGCTTCTTCTTCAGCAGCATCGCTCATGATATCGTTAGCCATTTCAGTATTCATTGGGTCAGCTTTTTGCGTACGCGCAATTGCACGACGGTCAAATACTAAGTAGACACCTTCACAGTCTAAAGTGATAGTATTTTTTGTTTCATCGATTTCAGCAATGACACCGTGTAAACCACCGATTGTTACTGCTGAATCACCAACTGCCATTGCAGCCATCATTTCTTGTGTTTCTTTTTGACGTTTTTGTTGTGGTCTAATTAACATGAAGTACATTAAAGCCACTAAAACAACGATATATAATATTGTTCCTATTCCCATTAAAAGAATAACCTCCTGTTTGATTATTTGTTCACATATGAACCGTTCATTTTTTTATCATTAGCATAATCGTACCATAAAGTGCCCATAAATTACATAGGTTAACCCTTGTAAGACGAAAGATTTAGCAAGACCTCGCCTAGCCCCTTTTCAAAAAGAAAAGTGCTTGACCTAAAAGGCGGTTTTTTGAACCTTACCGTAATATTGCAAGAAGAATTCGTCTCTAAAGTCCAATAGACGGTCTTCGCGAATGGCATCTTTAATTTGCTCCATCAGATTGATTAAGAAATGCAAGTTGTGGATTGACGTTAATCGTAGTGCAAATGTTTCGTTAGCTTTCAATAGGTGACGGATGTAAGCACGTGTATAGTTACGGCAAGTGTAGCAGTCACAATTTGGATCTAATGGTGTAAAGTCGCGTGCATATTGCGCATTTTTGATGACTACACGGCCTTGACTGGTCATGGTAGTCCCGTTACGTGCAATACGTGTTGGCAATACACAATCAAACATATCGATACCG
>NZ_JBOEQF010000708.1:0-920 GCF_050689315.1 Aerococcus sp. L_32 | reverse complement strand
TCTCTTGTTTTTTGGTACCATCGATCCATTCTCTAGCAATAGCGAGATTCTTTTTGTAATTCATTTCTGCATAAGGCGCTAAGACTTCGTCTATGCGGTCAACAGTCGTACCACCGTATTGACTAGATGCAACATTGGCAATAATTTGAGCCGTTTGAGCGGCTGCTGTTTGAATGGATTTTGGTGATGCCACTTCGGCGTTACCAATCTTAAAGCCATTACTAAACATATTTTCTAGGTCAATCAATGAACAGTTTGTCATTGGTGCGTACGGATTATAGTCCAAGTCATGGATATGGATATCCCCTTTTAAGTGCGCATTAGCGACATGTTTGGGTAGCATTTTAAGGCCGATAGCTTTCGACACGATACCTGCTGTTAAGTCGCGTTGGGTATTAAAGACCTTACTATCCTTATTGGCATTTTCGTTCACCACATCCTGTGCTTTATTGATAAGCCCTTGCATACGAGTCTGGATGTTAGTTGCATTGGCAAACCTTTCTTCAGTCGCTTGTCTGTTTGCTAGATAGGCCTCTGCTATATGGTTGAAATTTTGGTCTTGTAAAACCTGCACTAACTGGTGATGAATAGTGGTCACCTCTATGGCGTCATTAGGGTTTGCTTTTTGAATATCGGCTAAATTTGCTAATATTTGGTGCAATATTAGGTTGATATCAGCTTGTTCACTTTGACTTGCTATTATAATGGATCGTTGTAATTTGTCGACATCAAAAGCGACCGTTCGACCATCACGTTTGTGTACTTTTACTTGGTCAAAGCTATCTTGGTGTAATATTTCTTGAACTGATTGTGCCATGAATAGTGCCTCCTTACTATAACATGAAAAATAAGTTTAGACACAACATATAGTGTCTTTATCAAAATATTTTATCATATATAGTGTTCCATACAAGGGTAAT
>NZ_JBOEQF010000707.1:0-924 GCF_050689315.1 Aerococcus sp. L_32 | reverse complement strand
AAACCCTGTTTGAATGTCAGCGTTCAGCGCTTTTAAAGTAGCCAACAATAACATTGGTCGAAGGCGTTTGCCACCTGTATTTAATGAATAAACCATTGATTCTTTCAATTGACCAGGCTGGGCGTGACCGAATTGGTCAACAGACCTCAGAATAGCTTCGTCTAAGGCTAGTAATTGGTTTTCCATAAAAATAGCTGTATCCATTACTGGTCACCTTGACTCGTTGGTTCTTCAAATGCTTCTAATTGACCATTTTCTGTCATCAATTTTGTCATTGTTTCTTCAGCGTTTTCTAAAGTTTGGCTGCAATATTTGCTTAGAATCATGCCGTCTTGAAAAGCGTCCATTGATTCTTCTAATTTGATATCGCCAGATTGTAATTGATTGACAATTGCTTCTAGTTTTTCTAACGCTTCTTCAAACGATAATTTTGAGGTATCGATAGCCATTTATGATTCTCCTTTTAATTTAGAAAATTGTTTCTTGTCTGTTCCAGTAATTTGCGCGGTAATACGGCCATCTGCTAATTGAATGGCTAGTGGATCACCAATATTCACTTTTGTAATGGAATCTACTGGTTCTTGTTTACTTGTCACATAAGCAAAACCTTTGCTCATCCTTTTTAGGGGTGATAAAAGATCCAGTTGTGACATCGCTTTTTGCAATTGATATTCCTTAGACCTTACCTGTTGGCTTTGGCTATTAATCAATTGGCGCTGCATGTATTGTAATTTTGTACGGTAATTGCCTAATGTAATTGCAGGAGAAGATTGGTTTAACCTTTGGTCTAAGTGCTGTACGGCAACTTTTTGAGATTTCAAGTGGCTTTCTTGCGACTGAACCAGTTGTGCCTGTAAGTTCTTTAATTTTAATTGGTGGCCTTCATATAACCTCAATGGTTGGCGGAATATATAAGCTTTTTGG
>NZ_JBOEQF010000706.1:0-924 GCF_050689315.1 Aerococcus sp. L_32 | reverse complement strand
TCAAAATGCTTATATATTCCGCCAACCATTGCGGTTATATGAAGGCCACCAATTAAAATTAAAGAACTTACAGGCACAACTGGTTCAGTCGCAAGAACGCCACTTGAAATCTCAAAAAGTTGCCGTACAGCACTTAGACCAAAGGGTAAACCAATCTTCTCCTGCAATTACATTAGGCAATTACCGGTCAAAATTACAATACATGCAGCGCCAATTGATTAATAGCCAGAGCCAACAGGTAAGGTCTAAGGAATATCAATTGCAAAAAGCGATGTCCCGACTGGATCTTTTATCACCCCTAAAAAGGATGAGTAAAGGTTTTGCTTATGTGACAAGTAAACAAGAACCGGTAGAATCCATCACAAAAGTGGATATTGGTGATCCATTAGCCATTCAATTAGTGGATGGCCGAATTACCGCACAAATTACTGGAACAGACAAGAAACAATTTTCTAAAATAAAAGGAGAATCATAAATGGCTATCGATACCTCAAAATTATCGTTTGAAGAAGCGTTAGAAAAACTAGAAGCAATTGTCAATCAATTACAATCTGGCGATATCAAATTAGAAGAATCAATGGATGCTTTTCAAGACGGCATGATTCTAAGCAAATATTGCAGCCAAACTTTAGAAAACGCTGAAGAAACAATGACAAAATTGATGACAGAAAGTGGTCAATTAGAAGCATTTGAAGAACCAACGAGTCAAGGTGACCAATAATGGATGCAACTTTTTTTATGGAAAACCAATTACTAGCCTTAGACGAAGCTATTCTGAAGTCTGTTGACCAATTCGGTCACGACCAGCCTGGTCAATTGAAAGAATCAATGGTTTATTCATTAAATACAGGTGGCAAACGCATTCGACCAATGTTATTGTTGGCTACTTTAAAAGCGCTGAACGCTGACATTGAAACAGGGTTA
>NZ_JBOEQF010000705.1:0-925 GCF_050689315.1 Aerococcus sp. L_32 | reverse complement strand
TCCTTCAATTGTATAAGTATCTTTCATTATACATTCTCCTTTAGACGAAAATTATTGCGGGTTGGCTGTATAGCCCGCTTCCGCAACAGCAGCCACAATGGCCGCACTATCTACTACTTGATCATCAAATCGGACCGTTAAAACTTTACTTTCAACCGGTACATCCGCTGCTTCAACGCCATTTAAGCCAGTTACTTCCTTTTCAATACGCGCCTTGCAGTGGGCACACGACATATCTGGGATTAAGTAAGTTTTCGTATTCATATTAAATTGCTCCTTATTTATGTATGTTTGGTTATATTGTTTACATTTGTAATCTTAATAAGTTTAATATACCTAGAAAGACTACAATTGTCAACGATAAACTCGCTATTTTCCCGTTTCATGAAAAACGACAGCTAAATAACTAAGGAATACCTATCCGGTTAAATCGTAGATCTATTTCCTTTGCAACTAGATCTAAATGACCAATTCCATAAATATAGATGGCTTTGTATTCAGTAATGTCCTGACTAATCTGGTTTAAACTACCGTCTTGTGTTAATTCAGAGGCCTTTTTTAAAAGCGTACTATAGTCCGTTAACACACTAGAAATCCCAATATTAATTTCTTGAACCAAAAAAAAGCAGGACTATCAAAGCCCCGCTTATGAACATCTTATAAATCTTGTATCTAATTAGCTATTCCAAATATCTTCTAAAATGTTTGTTTGCGTCCGATCTGGACCCACAGAGAATGTTGCGATGTTCACGCCAACTAATTCCGATACACGTTCAACGTATTTGCGTGCATTTGCTGGTAATTCTTCTAAAGTCTTACAAGCAGTAATATCTTCTGACCAACCTGGTAACTCTTCATAAACTGGTGTACATTCAGCCAATTGTTGTAGACTAGCTGGATAATGTTCAATACGTGTACCGTCTGC
>NZ_JBOEQF010000704.1:0-925 GCF_050689315.1 Aerococcus sp. L_32 | reverse complement strand
TATAAAAGAACTGGATCTCTTAGCCGAACATGCGGCTTTAAGAGGTCCAGTTTTTTAGTATGGAATAGTTGCTAAATTGCTACATCAATGAAAAGAAGTAGGCAATTTCTTCAATGGTATATTTCTTATTGTACTCCTCAAATTTAGCCAAGAAATTGATGACGGCAGAGGTCTTCAAATCATTGGCTAATTCATCATATTTACTGGGAATTTCCATTTGTCTCACACCAGTTGGAAAATTTGTTCAAAATATGATAAAGCACCTCGTATTTACTTGTTTGAGCGAACAACTCTTCAACTCGACCAATGGCCTCGTTTTCTAAATATTCGATAATTTCATTTTCGATTTCTTCTACCACGGCGTATTTATCATCAAAATAACGGTAGAAGGATGACCGGTTTAGACCAGCTTCTTTGACAATATCTTGAATGGTGATGGTGGTGAAGGGTTGGTCTTCCATTAATGTTAGAAGGGATGATTTGATGTTTTCACGCGTTTGTAATGATTTATTGCTTACAGTCATTTGTTTGTCCTTTGCCAATTTTTAGGGTAAAATATACTTGTGCTATTGCAATGTTATCAAACTTTTATACAATAAGACACTTTGTCCTATTTTGTGCTAGCCATGAAAATGAATATACTATAAGCTATTAAAGCAGTAAAAATAAAAGGAGTCTTATATAAATGCTTGAATTAAAAAATCTCAAGAAAACGTATGAAGTGGGCGATACGATTACGCATGCCTTAAATGATGTATCGTTGGCTTTTAGAAAACAAGAATTCGTTGCTATCTTAGGGCCTTCAGGTTCAGGGAAAACGACACTTTTAAATGTGATTGGTGGTTTAGACCAGTATGACTCTGGTGATATGGTGATCAACGGCCAGTCAACTAAAAACTTCAAAGACCTAGATTGGGACGCTTAT
>NZ_JBOEQF010000703.1:0-926 GCF_050689315.1 Aerococcus sp. L_32 | reverse complement strand
AAACAGAATAAAAATCGGAAGAAAGGGTTTAATTTTGGGAACTCACCTAATGGTGGTGGTTATTTCAACTTTATGAATGCCTTCTGGTGGATAATATTGGTAATCCTTGGTTTGAATTTATTATTCCCAGCCATTACTGGGATGCAGGTAGAAGAAGTTCCTTATTCTTCATTTGTGAGCCAAGTAGATGCTGGCCAGGTAGAAAGTGTTGAAATTAATCAATATGATTTAACTTGGACCGCTGAAACGGACGGCGAAACGCAAGTATATACCACTGGTAAGGTGGATGATCCTGATTTAGTTAACCGTTTGGAATCGAACAATGTGACTTACCAAACGGAAATCTATCAACCAACGTCACCATTTATCTCATTCTTACTGACCTTTATTTTACCGTTTGCTGTGATTTATTGGTTAATGCGTAAACTAATGCAGAAGATGACAGGTAGTTCTGATTCTAAGATTGACCTTTCAGGTGGTGGCTTTGGTGGCATGAACTTTGGTAAATCAGATGCCAAAATTTATGTGAAATCAGATAATTCACGAAACTTTAAAGATGTGGCTGGTCAAGATGAAGCCAAAGAGTCTTTGGTTGAAGTGGTAGATTACTTGAAGGAACCGAAGAAATACCAAGAAATCGGTGCCCAAGCACCGCGTGGTGTCTTACTAGTAGGTCCTCCTGGGACAGGTAAAACTTTGATGGCCAAAGCCGTTGCTGGTGAAGCTGGTGTCCCATTCTTCTCTATCGCAGGTTCTGAATTTGTTGAGATGTTTGTTGGACGAGGGGCAGCTAAAGTGCGTGACCTCTTTAAACAAGCCAACGATAAAGCGCCATGTATCGTATTCATTGATGAGATTGATACTATTGGTAAATCTCGTGACAATTCTTATTCAACCAATGACGAACGTGAGCAGACTTTAAACCA
>NZ_JBOEQF010000702.1:0-928 GCF_050689315.1 Aerococcus sp. L_32 | reverse complement strand
CTTATTTTATAACCTTTAGTATAATGGGGTTTTGCGTTTTTTATTTATATATAAAATACATTATAAATACAATTTTAGATATTTTTGTATTTTAACTCCTTGAAAAAAGATTATTTCAACCACACGCTAAATAAAAAAAGAGCTAACTTTAACCCCTAAAGTTAAGTTAACTCCTTATGTGTTCATTTAATTTTCTATATAGAGGAAAGTTTCAATGACGACAGTCAGTTAGACAAAATCGTAGGCAAAATAGATTCCAGCGGTGAAGCCAAATACACGGTTGAAGAAGCGTTATCACTGGATGTACCCGTTCCAATCATCGCCCAATCCCTATTTGTTCGAAATGACAGTCAATTACCAGACAGTTTTTCAAACAAAGTCGTCTCCGCATTGCGTTCTGGCTTTGGTGGCCACCCGATTGAACGAAAATAAGCTAAAGTGGCTTAATAAATAGAAATGCTAAAACGTAGACTTAAAATCTGCGTTTTTTTGTAATACACTTTTGTTTTCATTTGGTATGGAAGGTTAACCTAGCTTTAATCGGGATTTTATCCCTTTTTCCCGAAATTCAGACCTTATCTATTGATTAAAAATAAATTTATCCGAACAATATTTTATTATATTTATTTTATAATTCGTATATTTATTAATTTGTTCTATACTTTTAGGTCTGATTATGGTTATAATACTATTCAAATTTTCAAATCCGATTAATCGACCTGAAGTAGTGAAAAAAGATTCGCTACTTCCAACAAGTTTAACTTCAATATTTAGCAACTAGGTAGCAAAAAAGGGGACAAGCATGGAAAATCTAATTCACGTCGCAAATGGCAAGGCATTAGCTGATATCGTCTTAAAAAACGGTTATGTGATTAATGTATTTACAGAAGAAATCATCCAAACTGATGTGGCCATTATAGGCAACCGA
>NZ_JBOEQF010000701.1:0-929 GCF_050689315.1 Aerococcus sp. L_32 | reverse complement strand
TTTACCCTTGTATGGAACACTATATATGATAAAATATTTTGATAAAGACACTATATGTTGTGTCTAAACTCATTTTTCATGTTATAGTAAGGAGGCACTATTCATGGCACAATCAGTTCAAGAAATATTACACCTAGATAGCTTTGACCAAGTAAGAGTACACAAACGTGATGGTCGAACGGTCGCTTTTGATGTCGACAAATTACAACGATCCATTATAAAAGCAAGTCAAAGTGAACAAGCTGAAACAGCTGATATCAACCTAATATTGCACCAAGTATTAGCAAATTTAGCCGATATTCAAAAAGCAAACCCTAATGACGCCATAGAGGTGACCACTATTCATCACCAGTTAGTGCAGGTTTTACAAGATCAAGATTTCAACCATATAGCAGAGACCTATCTAGCAAACAGACAAGTGACTGAAGAAAGGCTTGCTAATGCGACGAACATCCAGACTCGTATGCAAGGGCTTATCAATAAGGCACAGGATGTGGTGAACGAAAATGCCAATAAGGATAGTAAGGTCTTTAATACCCAACGCGACTTAACAGCAGGTATCGTGTCGAAAGCTATCGGCCTTAAAATGCTACCAAAGCATGTCGCTAATGCGCACTTAAAAGGGGATATTCATATCCATGACTTGGACTATAATCCGTACGCACCGATGACAAACTGTTCATTGATTGACCTAGAAAATATGTTTAGTAATGGCTTTAAGATTGGTAACGCCGAAGTGGCATCACCAAAATCCATTCAAACAGCAGCAGCTCAAACGGCTCAAATTATTGCTAATGTTGCATCTAGTCAATACGGTGGTACGACTGTTGACCGCATAGACGAAGTCTTAGCGCCTTATGCAGAAATGAATTACAAAAAGAATCTCGCTATTGCTAGAGAATGGATCGATGGTGCCAAAAAACAAGGGG
>NZ_JBOEQF010000700.1:0-932 GCF_050689315.1 Aerococcus sp. L_32 | reverse complement strand
TATTTCTGAAAAAAGTTTAAAAAACATGAAAATTTTTTTCTCTATCCGAAAATACACAAAAAATGTGAACGATAAGAAGATTGTAGTTGCCCTTTTTTCAAGTTATTGCCTTGGAATTGGATTATTCCTCGATCATTTCGTATTTACTTGCTGTTAGATCTACCCTAGTAAACAGATCTTCCCCTAACCCCTGTCGCACTTCCTCGCAATTGAGGCGGTGTGTATGGCATAAGGCCTTCTTGGAAAAAAATTTACCACTATCCTTCATCCCTTGAATATCCACAATTTAATTCACTTATACTGAAAACTGAAATTCTTTATTCTGTTATAGTAAATTCCTTGAGAATGCTACCTTGGATGGTCATTATTCTTTTAAGTTCATCCAACTTGTATTGCATTTATTTTTAATCCATATTAAAACCTCCGTTAAATCAGCATTTTATTGTAAATTCACATTTTCTTCAATATTTTATCTCAAATCTTCACGGGAAATTCAAAGGTCCGCGCTATTATATAAGCATACCCAATAAAAAAACTTTTCTTCATAAAATCTTTCTCCTCCCAAACGAAAGATTATAAAGTAAACCACCTACCACCTCCCAACGGTAGGTGGTTTTTTTGTGCTATTTTAGGTCATCTCCTTCTAATCACTAGTTAAATATGGGAAAACGAAAGACCGCCATCAAAAGCTAAGCGGTCGTTCGTCATTATTCTTCTATCAACAATTGATATACGGCCCCAATCAGGTTGGCTTCACTACCATATTTACATAAACCAATCTCAACCGATTCAAATGAGTCGTTAAACCATGGTACGTCACGGCGTAGTGCATCATATTTGTCTTGGACCCCTTTTAACACTAGTGGCTGGGCTGAAATACCCCCACCCAAAACGACCCTGTCTAGGTCTAGCGATATCTGTAGGGTATGGAC
>NZ_JBOEQF010000699.1:0-932 GCF_050689315.1 Aerococcus sp. L_32 | reverse complement strand
ATGATCATTGATACAATGGCCACTTCTCTTGGATTCAAAAACGGGGTCACTACCGGTGCATATTGGTCTAAGACCAGATTCATCCAGTCCGTCACTTTTTCAACAAAGGCATGTTCGTCTGGTTGAAAGTGCTGTAAAACTTCATAGTTTGCCAAGAGTTATCCATCCCTTTCTATCAGTTGCTTGGTTCTATTATACAAAAAAATCGGGTAGATACCTAGACCCACCCGTTTGATTTAAAAGTTATTGTTATGGTTAGCGTAAAATATTTAAGCCGTTAGAAGCTAATTGTAGGACAAGAACGCCCACAATCACTGAAAATGAAATGCCTCCTAAACTAGGTAGGATACTATCAAAGAATGATAAGTATGGGTATGCTAGTCGGTCAATGATTTGACCAAATTTAGAATCTCTAGCTCCTGGGAACCAAGATAATAAAGCATATACTACTAGCACTAGTGTATAGACATAGATTAAATCTTGAAGAATATTCACTAAACTATTCACGACTTTCACCCTCTCGATTCCAAATATTGCCACGGTCGCGAGATGCTTTGCCGTGTGTATTTGTATATTCTTCATACAAACCTTCAATTTGTACAGTTTCTGGAACGGCAATAAATACGTCAGTTGCTACACGTTGTAAGTCCCCATTAATGGCATATACAACGCCTGTCATATAATCGATAAATCGACGTGCATCTTCATCTGACATTTGTGACAGGTTTAAGACCACTGATTTATCGCCCAATAATGATTGACTGATTCGCTCAGCCTCAGCAAAAATGCGTGGTTTAAAAATTTCTACAGTAGCCACGTTTTTACGAGACTCACTTAAATTCACTACATTATTTCGCGTTGCATCGTTTGCCATCGTTTTGTTTTGCTCCTTAGTTGGTTGTTCAAATGTAAATTGTGCTTGACTAGTTTGA
>NZ_JBOEQF010000698.1:0-933 GCF_050689315.1 Aerococcus sp. L_32 | reverse complement strand
CATATCAAAAAAATGACTTAGGGGTGAGAATATGAGTCGCGATGAAAATAAACAAGTCTTAGATAATCGAGAAACAGAAAACGAAGAAGTGGAAATCTTTGAGATGAGTCAGCCTACTGATGAGGAAATCTATGAAAGTATTATAGAGGCACTGCATCATAATGACCAAGACCGGTTTAGAGAAGAATTCTTCAAAAACCATACATATGATCAAGCACAGATTTACCTGACTTTGGATCCATCTGAGCGGGTGAAATTGCATGATTATTTAGCGCCACAAGAACTAGCTGAAGTTTACGATATTATTGATGAAGACGATCACGACCGTATTTTGACCTTCCTATATGATATGGATGATAAATATGCAGCTGATGTTCTTTCCTACATGTATACCGATAATGCAGTAGATATTTTAAATGAATTAAATGTTGAAAAAGTACGGACTTACATGCATTTAATGCCAAAAGCGGCGGCAGATGATATTAAAGTGTTGATGCATTATGCAGATGAGACTGTAGGGTCAATTATGACCACTGAATTCGTGTCGATTACAACCAATCAAACTGTTAAATCAGCGATGACGATGTTGCGTGCTAAAGCAGCAAATGCTGAAACAATCTATTACCTATACGTTGTGGATGATGATAACCGTTTAGTCGGAGTACTATCTCTTCGTGACTTGATCGTGAATGATGGTAATGTGATGGTTAATGAGTTAATGTCTGATCGTGTTGTATCGGTAGATGTTAATGAAGACCAAATCAATGTTGCCCGTACCATTCAAGACTACGATTTCCTAGCGGTGCCCGTTGTTGAAGAAACAGGGGAATTGATTGGTATCGTAACCGTCGATGACGTTATCGACGTCTTGAATGATGAAGCCATGCAAGACTACTCTGGTTTGGCCGGGGTAGACGTGGACGAGCAATATTC
>NZ_JBOEQF010000697.1:0-934 GCF_050689315.1 Aerococcus sp. L_32 | reverse complement strand
TTGTCTTCATCAATCATTGCATTCACCATATTGATGGTTTCTTTGACTAAGTCAGCATCTTCAGAAACAATTTTACCGTCTATGATGCCCATAAAGTGATCTTTATGGATTTCTAAGCCGTCAACTGTTGTATCTCGAACAGCCACTGTGACTTGACCACTAGTTACGTTGGCCATTTCAGCAACCATTGCTGCTTTATTGTCATCTAATGTCCCGTCAGGGTTATATCCAAGCATGGCTGTTAATCCTTGAGAGATATATTTAGTTTCAACTACGGCAGCTGGAATTTCTGAAACTTCAACAGCTTGGTTAGCAGCCATAATGATATTCTTATTGTTTGGTAAGATAATCACGTTATCTGCATTCGCTTTGTTGATAGCATCTAAGATATCATTTGTTGATGGGTTCATCGTTTGACCACCAGAGATAATTGATTTAACGCCCATATCTTTAAATAGGTTTTCAATTCCTTCACCGGCTGCAACAGCGATAATTGCTAGATTCGTCCGTTCCACTACTGGCGTTGATTCAGCTTGGTTTGATCCTTTGCCATCTAAGATATCGTCATGTTGTAGACGCATGTTATCTACTTTAATTTTCACTAATGAACCAAACTTTTGACCATAGTTCATGACTTCACCTGGTGTTTCTGTATGTACATGAACTTTTACAATCTCGTCGTCAGATACAACCAATAATGAATCTCCGATACCATCTAAGTGGTTACGGAATGTATCATAATCAAATTCATCAGTAACTGTTTCACCTTCACCGATTTTGACCATAATTTCAGTACAGTAACCATAATGAATATCTTCTGATGCTACGGAATGAGCAGTGTTGAAGAAGTTTTCTTGGTGAGCTAATTCTGTGACATTCGCTTTGTTTGGATCAGCTGATTTAACTGGAATAGATTCACCTGTTAATGATTCTA
>NZ_JBOEQF010000696.1:0-934 GCF_050689315.1 Aerococcus sp. L_32 | reverse complement strand
TTGTGTTGAAAGACGTGGTTCAACAACGACACCTGTACGCTCAGAGTGACCCACTGAGTGGACCATTTCTTCTGTGCGGATTAAGAAACCTTGTTCATCTAAGGCAGCAACAACTGCTTTACGGGCTTCTTCACGAGACATACCTGCAAATTCACCAGCATTTTCGTTCATTGTTGCGTCAGCGTTCATCACGTTTATACGTGGTAAATCATGACGGTTCCCTACTGCAAAGTCGTTAGGGTCATGGGCAGGGGTAATTTTTACAATACCAGTCCCAAATTCACGCTCAACATACTCGTCCGCAACGATTGGAATCTCACGATCAACTAATGGTAAAGTGATGGTTTTACCAACTAAGTGCGTGTAGCGGTCATCTTCAGGGTGGACTGCAACTGCCGTATCCCCTAACAAGGTTTCTGGACGTGTTGTAGCGATTTCTAACGAACCTGATCCATCTGTTAATGGATATGAAATATGGTAGAAAGCACCATTATCATCAGAGTAAATCACTTCCATATCAGATAAGGCAGTTTGGGCTTTTGGATCCCAGTTAATAATATATTCACCACGGTAAATTAAGTCTTTATTGTATAAATCAACGAAGACTTTACGCACAGCTTCACTTAGACCATCATCTAAAGTAAAACGTTCGCGTGAATAATCAACAGAGATACCCATTTTACCCCATTGTTGACGGATTGTTTCAGCATATTCTTCTTTCCAATCCCACACTTGGTCAATGAATTTTTCACGGCCTAGGTCATAGCGAGAAATGCCTTCTTCGGCTAATTTCGCTTCAACCTTAGCTTGCGTTGCGATACCCGCATGGTCCATACCTGGTAACCATAAAGTATCGTAACCTTGCATCCGTTTTTGACGGATAGACATATCTTGTAAAGTCACATCCCAAGCATGACCTAAATGTAATTTACCG
>NZ_JBOEQF010000695.1:0-934 GCF_050689315.1 Aerococcus sp. L_32 | reverse complement strand
CTGTGTTGAAAGACGTGGTTCAACAACGACACCTGTACGTTCAGAGTGACCAACTGAATGGACCATTTCTTCAACACGGATTAAGAAACCTTGTTCGTCTAAGGCAGCAACGACTGCTTTACGGGCTTCTTCACGAGACATGCCTGCAAATTCGCCTGCATTTTCGTTCATAGTTGCGTCAGCGTTCATCACGTTTATACGTGGTAAATCATGACGGTTCCCTACAGCAAAGTCGTTAGGGTCATGGGCAGGGGTAATTTTTACAATACCAGTCCCAAATTCACGCTCAACATACTCGTCCGCAACGATTGGAATTTCACGGCCAACAAGCGGTAAAGTAATGGTTTTACCAACTAAGTGGGTGTAACGGTCGTCATCTGGGTGAACTGCAACCGCCGTATCCCCTAACAAGGTTTCTGGACGTGTTGTAGCGATTTCTAACGAACCTGATCCATCTGTTAATGGGTATGAAATATGGTAGAAAGCACCATTATCATCAGAGTAAATCACTTCCATATCAGATAAGGCAGTTTGTGCTTTTGGATCCCAGTTGATAATGTATTCACCGCGGTAAATTAAGTCTTTATTGTATAAATCAACGAAGACTTTACGCACAGCTTCACTTAAACCGTCGTCTAAGGTAAAACGTTCACGAGAATAATCAACAGAAATACCCATTTTACCCCATTGTTGACGGATTGTTTCAGCATATTCTTCTTTCCAATCCCACACTTGGTCAATGAATTTTTCACGGCCTAGGTCATAACGAGAAATGCCTTCTTCGGCTAATTTTGCTTCAACCTTAGCTTGCGTTGCGATACCCGCATGGTCCATACCTGGTAACCATAAAGTATCGTAACCTTGCATCCGTTTTTGACGGATAGACATATCTTGTAAAGTCACATCCCAGGCATGACCTAAATGTAACTTACCA
>NZ_JBOEQF010000694.1:0-937 GCF_050689315.1 Aerococcus sp. L_32 | reverse complement strand
GGCATCCAGTACACTTGATTTGCTGCAGAAGACGTATCCTTTACGCAAGTGCGGCAAGAATGAGAAACGGGCTTGTTTCTATTACCATCTCGGACAATGTATTGGTCCTTGCGACCATGAGGTGCCGGTTGCAGAATATGAGGCGCAAAAGGCACGGATTCGCCGATTCCTCAATGGTGACGTGAAGAATATTAAAGATGATTTGAAGGGGAAAATGGCTGCTGCTTCTGAAGACTTGCAGTTTGAACGAGCTGCTGAGTACCGTGATCAAATCAACTATATTGAACAAACGGTTGAACCGCAAAATATCATGTCCAAGCAATACAATGACCGTGATGTCTTTGCCTTTTACTTTGATAAAGGTTGGATTTCAATCCAAGTATTCTTGTTACGGCAGTTTTCCATTATTAAGCGGGACTCGGCCCTTTTCCCAGTGTATTCTGAACCCGAAGAGGAGTTGACTTCCTACATCGCCCAATTCTACCAAGAGGGTAACCATACTAAGCCTAAAGAAATTCTGGTGCCGGGTAACTTGGACAATGAATTGATTGCGGATACGGTTGAGGTGAAGGTATCGACACCTAAACGTGGCGACAAGCACAAGATGCTGCAGATGGCACAACGAAATGCTAAGATTGCCCATCTAGACAAATTTAGATTGTTGGCTATGAAAGAACAAAAAACAACTGGTGCTATTGACCAATTGTCTGAAGCCTTGAACTTGCCCTACTTGAAAGTCATTGAAAGCTTTGACCATTCAAATATCCAAGGGACAAACCCGGTATCGGCGATGGTGGCTTACGAGGACGGGCGTCCGAATAAATCTATGTACCGCAAATACAAGATCAAGACGGTTGATGGATCCAATGAGTTTGCGACAACCCAAGAGGTTATCCGGCGTCGTTATGGACGCCTCCTGAAAGAGAATGGGCATTTT
>NZ_JBOEQF010000693.1:0-937 GCF_050689315.1 Aerococcus sp. L_32 | reverse complement strand
TGCATCCGGTACGCTTGATTTGCTACAGAAGACTTATCCTTTGCGTAAGTGCGGGAAGAATGAAAAGCGGGCTTGTTTCTATTACCATCTCGGACAATGTATTGGTCCTTGTGACCATGAGGTGCCGGTTGAAGAATATGAGGCGCAGAAAGCACGGATTCGCCGTTTCCTAAATGGTGACGTGAAGAATATTAAAGATGATTTGAAGGAGAAAATGGCTGCTGCTTCTGAAGACTTGCAGTTTGAACGAGCTGCTGAGTATCGTGATCAAATCAACTATATTGAACAAACGGTTGAACCGCAAAATATCATGTCCAAGCAATACAATGACCGTGATGTCTTCGCCTTTTACTTTGACAAAGGCTGGATTTCCATCCAGGTATTCTTGTTACGGCAGTTTTCTATTATTAAGCGGGACTCGGCCCTTTTCCCAGTGTATTCTGACCCCGAAGAGGAGTTGACTTCCTACATCGTCCAATTCTACCAAGAAGCCAACCATACTAAGCCTAAAGAAATTTTGGTGCCGGGTAACTTGGACAATGAATTGATTGCGGATACGGTTGAAGTGAAGGTATCGACACCTAAACGAGGCGACAAGCACAAGATGCTGCAGATGGCACAACGAAATGCCAAGATTGCCCATCTAGACAAATTTAGATTGTTGGCTATGAAGGAACAAAAAACGACTGGTGCTATTGACCAATTGTCTGAAGCCTTGAACTTGCCCTACTTAAAAGTCATTGAAAGCTTCGACCATTCAAATATCCAAGGGACAAACCCTGTATCGGCGATGGTGGCTTATGAGGACGGGCGTCCGAATAAATCTATGTACCGCAAGTACAAGATCAAGACGGTTGATGGATCCAATGAGTTTGCGACAACCCAAGAAGTTATCCGCCGTCGTTATGGACGCCTCCTGAAAGAGAATGGGGATTTC
>NZ_JBOEQF010000692.1:0-937 GCF_050689315.1 Aerococcus sp. L_32 | reverse complement strand
CTTAAGAAAAGACATGCTAGGTCTTGATGACTTACAAATGTGGGATATGTATACACCATTAACAGGTGATGCACCGGTGAAATTTACTTACGAAGAAGCTAAAGAGATTACATTTAAGGCTTTAGCGCCTTTAGGTGACCAATACTTGAAAGACTTGGCCAAAGCCTTTGACGAGAAATGGATCGATGTTTATGAAAATGAAGGTAAGCGTTCAGGAGCATACTCATCAGGTGCATATGATACCAACCCATATATCTTACTAAACTGGCAAGATTCATTGAATGACTTGTATACATTAGTTCATGAGTTAGGTCACTCAATGCACTCTTATTACACTAGAAGTAACCAACCATACGTATATGGGGACTACTCAATTTTCGTAGCAGAAATTGCCTCTACGACAAACGAAAACTTATTAACTTCATATTTACTAGATACAATTGAAGATAAGGATGCACAAATCTATATCTTGAACCACTATCTTGATGGGGTAAAAGGGACAATCTTCCGTCAAACACAGTTTGCTGAATTTGAAAAATTCATGCATGAATCGGATGCAAACGGGCAACCTTTAACAGCAGACTTCCTAAGTGAAAACTACTTTGAATTAAACAAGGCCTACTACGGTCCGTCAATCGGAGAGGATAAAACAATCGCTTTAGAATGGTCTCGTATCCCTCACTTCTACATGAACTACTATGTTTACCAATATGCAACAGGATTCTCTGCAGCCAACACATTGGCTAAACGTTTAGTAGAAGGTGAAGAAGGTGCCGTTGACAAGTACTTAACTTACTTGAAATCAGGTTCATCTGATTTCCCAATTAATGTTATGCAAAAAGCGGGTATCGATATGACCAATGCCACTTATATCGAAGAAACCTTTACCCAATTCGAGCAAAGATTAGCTGAATTAAAAGGCTTATTAAACAAATAG
>NZ_JBOEQF010000691.1:0-937 GCF_050689315.1 Aerococcus sp. L_32 | reverse complement strand
TTATTTGTTTAATAAGCCTTTTAATTCAGCTAATCTTTGCTCGAATTGGGCAAAGGTTTCTTCGATATAAGTAGCATTGGTCATATCGATACCCGCTTTTTGCATAACATTAATTGGGAAATCGGATGAACCTGATTTCAAGTAAGTTAAGTATTTGTCAACGGCACCCTCTTCACCTTCTACTATACGTTTAGCCAATGTGTTGGCAGCAGAGAATCCTGTTGCATATTGATAAACATAGTAGTTCATGTAGAAGTGAGGGATACGAGACCATTCTAAAGCGATTGTTTTATCCTCTCCGATTGACGGACCATAGTAGGCCTTGTTTAATTCGAAGTAGTTTTCACTAAGGAAGTCTGCTGTTAAAGGTTGCCCGTTTGCGTCAGATTCATGCATGAATTTTTCAAATTCAGCAAACTGAGTTTGACGGAAGATTGTACCTTTTACGCCATCAAGATAGTGGTTCAAGATATAGATTTGTGCATCCTTATCATCAATCGTATCCAGTAAATACGAAGTTAATAAGTTTTCGTTTGTCGTAGAAGCAATTTCTGCTACGAAAATTGAGTAGTCACCATATATGTATGGTTGGTTACTTCTAGTGTAATAAGAGTGCATTGAGTGACCTAACTCATGAACTAGTGTATATAAGTCATTCAACGAATCTTGCCAGTTTAGTAAGATATATGGGTTTGTATCATAAGCACCTGACGAGTATGCACCTGAACGCTTACCTTCATTTTCGTAAACATCGATCCATTTCTCGTCAAAGGCTTTGGCCAAGTCTTTCAAGTATTGGTCACCTAAAGGCGCTAAAGCTTTAAAGGTAATCTCTTTAGCTTCTTCGTAAGTAAATTTCACCGGTGCATCACCTGTTAATGGTGTATACATATCCCACATTTGTAAGTCATCAAGACCTAGCATGTCTTTTCTTAAA
>NZ_JBOEQF010000690.1:0-944 GCF_050689315.1 Aerococcus sp. L_32 | reverse complement strand
AACAACAGAAGCGGCAGCAATTACTGGCCCTATTTCAGTAATCTCTCGTGAAGAAGGTTCTGGTACTCGTGATGCCTTCGTAGAGGCTACAGGCGTTATGGCTGATGATGTTGATAATACTACTGCTGCAGCTACAATCATGAATGGTACTGACCAAGTAATGACCACTGTTGCTGATGATCCAAATGCAATCGGATATATTTCTTTAGGTTCATTAAACGATACAGTTACTGCTGTTTCTATTGATGGAGTTGAAGCTACAGAAGAAAACGTTGCATCTGGTGATTACGCCATTTCTCGTCCATTTAACATCATATATCAAGGCGAATTAGAAGGTGTGGTAGCTGACTTCCACGATTTCATTTTCTCTGAAGAAGGGCAAAAAATCGTATTAGATCAAGGTTTTGTACAAGCTAAAGCTGATGCTGAAGCTTATGCAGGTGACGGCTCTCAATCAGGATCTATCACCGTTGTCGGTTCTACTTCAGTTTCTCCAGTAATGGAAAAATTAGCGGAAGCTTATGAAGAATTAAACTCAGGTGTTCAAATTAATATTACATCTAATGGTTCATCTGCAGGTGTTAAGGCTGCTACTGATGGAACTGCGGACTTAGGTATGGCTTCTCGCGCATTAGCGGATGATGAAACTGAGGTAACTGCAGAAGCAATCGCTACTGATGGTGTTGCGGTAATCGTTAACCCTGAGAATGGCGTTTCTGACTTAAGCTTAGCTACAGTCGCAAGTATCTTTACTGGCGAAACTACTAACTGGGAAGATACTGCTCAATAATTCTGACTAGTTAAGTAACAACCAAGGGTTTATCTTATTAGAGTTGCTACTCCTATATAGTAGCAACTCCTTTTATATTTTGAGGGTATTTTGAATTATTCAGAAGTCGAATAACCGATTGTGAATTTATGGGTTTTTAAAACCGGATAGATAA
>NZ_JBOEQF010000689.1:0-944 GCF_050689315.1 Aerococcus sp. L_32 | reverse complement strand
GACAACAGAAGCGGCAGCAATTACTGGTCCTATTTCAGTAATTTCTCGTGAAGAAGGTTCTGGAACGCGTGATGCCTTTGTAGAGGCTACAGGCGTTATGGCTGATGATATTGATAACACTACTGCTGCAGCTACCATCATGAATGGTACAGACCAAGTAATTACTACTGTTGCTGATGATCCAAATGCAATCGGATATATTTCTTTAGGTTCATTAAACGATACAGTCACTGCTGTTTCTGTTGATGGTGTTGAAGCTACAGAAGAAAACGTTGCATCAGGTGATTACGCCATTTCTCGTCCATTTAACATCGTATATCAAGGCGAATTAGAAGGTGTAGTAGCTGACTTCCACGATTTCATTTTCTCTGAAGAAGGGCAAGCAATCGTCTTAGATGAAGGTTTTGTACAAGCTAAAGCTGATGCGGAAGCTTATGCAGGTGACGGCTCTCAATCAGGATCTATCACCATTGTTGGTTCTACTTCAGTTTCTCCAGTAATGGAAAAATTAGCGGAAGCTTATGAAGAATTAAACTCAGGTGTTCAAATTAATATTACATCTAATGGTTCATCTGCAGGCGTTAAGGCTGCTACTGATGGAACTGCAGACTTGGGTATGGCTTCTCGTGCATTAGCGGACGATGAAACTGATGTAACTGCAGAAGCAATTGCTGTTGATGGTGTTGCGGTAATCGTTAACCCTGAGAATGGCGTTTCTGACTTAAGCTTAGCTACAGTCGCAAGTATTTTTACTGGCGAAACTACTGACTGGGAAGGCACTGCTCAATAATTCTGACTAGTTAAGTAACAACTAAGGGTTTATCTTATTAGAGTTGCTACTCCTATATAGTAGCAACTCCTTTTATATTTTGAGGGTATTTTAAATTATTCAGAGGTCGAATAATCAATTGTGAATTTATGGGTTTTTAAAACCGGATAGATAC
>NZ_JBOEQF010000688.1:0-946 GCF_050689315.1 Aerococcus sp. L_32 | reverse complement strand
CATGAAAGCACCACAAACTAAAGTTGGTGACCGTTATGTGGTTGAAGAAATGCGTGAACACGGATATAACCTTGGTGGAGAACAATCAGGTCATATCATCTTCATGGACTACAACAACACAGGTGACGGCCTTTTATCAGCAGTACAATTACTACATGTATTAAAAACTTCAGGTAAAAAATTATCTGAATTAGCTGGTGAAATGAAAACTTACCCTCAAGAATTAATCAATGTGCGTGTAACACGTGAAGGTAAAACAGAAGCAATGAATTCTGCAACGGTACAACAAGTTATTGATGAAGTGAACACAGAAATGGCCGGCAATGGCCGTATCTTAGTACGCCCTTCAGGAACAGAAAACCTATTACGTGTTATGGTAGAAGCCCAAACAGACGAAGAAGCATACAACTATGCAAAACGAATCGCAGATCAAGTAAGCAAAGAATTCGGCGTAGAATAAAAACAAGGTGTGAGTGAGACCACTAAGCTCAATAATGCTGGAAGAATAATGCAGTAGCTGATGTAATCAGCTGCAAATTAGTCTGAAGCAGGCTTGAGCTGGTCGAGCGAACCCGATTATCAAGGTGTGACACAAATCGTTTATCGGAATGTGAGCATCCTTAATCATATGAAATAGCGTATGGCGATTACTATACGCTATTTTTTTGTACTTTTTACAAAATATATATGCATATAAACATTATTAGACTCGGTAATCTGCCACAGATAAAGTCTGTGGTTCTAATAAACCAATCTTGTCATAGTGGCGCAAAGTTTTCCTTGTCACACCAGCCAAATCGGCTAATTCTCCTATTGTATACATCCTACTCACCTCTCAATATATATAATAAAGCCTGCCCTTAGGTAAAGGTAAACCTCTTTTTTGAAAAAGGGCGAATCTTTTTAAGCTAAGTATCATTTCCCGCTACCTTCCTATTTTAATTTC
>NZ_JBOEQF010000687.1:0-948 GCF_050689315.1 Aerococcus sp. L_32 | reverse complement strand
TAAGTCGTAAGTCGCTACTTTAGGTGAATTAATCAAAATACGTTTTTCACCTTCAAACTCGTCATTTGCCCCACCATTCATGAAGAATGTCACGTGAGGGTATTTTTCAGTTTCAGCGATACGTAATTGGTTTAAGCCGTTATCAGATAACACTTGGCCAAGAACATTTTTCAATGGGATTGGTTTAAAAGCGATATCAGCTGGAATTGTATCTTTGTATTTAGTCATTGATACAAATTTAACGTTTGCTGGTACATTTCCACGATCGAAGTTATCCCATTCAGTTGCTGTTACAGCGTCTGAAAGTTGGATAGCACGGTCAGGACGGAAGTTAGCGAAAATGATAGCATCATTATCGGCTACTTGGCCTACTGGGTTGCCGTTAGCATCAACAATTACTGTCGGCTCAACGAATTCATCAGTAACGTCTTTAGCATAATTAGCATTTACAACTTCAATTGCATTGTTGCTAGTTTCGCCTTCACCGTTAAAGATAACATCATAAGCTTTTTGTACACGTTCCCAACGGTTATCCCGGTCCATTGCATAGTAACGTCCAGAAATTGAAGCGATTTGACCTAAGTTTTCTTCGGCCATTACTTTTTCAAGTGATTCAATATAACCTGGCGCTGCATGTGGATCAACGTCACGTCCATCTAAGAAAGCGTGTAGGTATAATTTTTCAACACCTTTAGCTTTAGCATCTTTAATCAATGCTTCGATATGACGTAAGTGGCTGTGTACCCCACCATCAGATAATAATCCGAAGATGTGTAGAGCTGAATGGTTGTCAGTTACATGAGTATAAGCACCATTTAATGCTTCGTTCTCAGCAAATTCACCATCTTCAATAGCTTTATCGATTCGAGTTAGGCTTTGGTATACAATACGGCCAGCACCAATATTTGTATGGCCAACTTCAGAGTTACCCATTTGTCCATCAGGTAA
>NZ_JBOEQF010000686.1:0-948 GCF_050689315.1 Aerococcus sp. L_32 | reverse complement strand
CAAGTCGTAAGTCGCTACTTTAGGTGAGTTAATCAAAATACGTTTTTCGCCTTCAAACTCGTCATTTGCCCCACCATTCATGAAGAATGTAACGTGAGGATATTTTTCAGTTTCAGCGATACGTAATTGGTTTAAGCCGTTATCTGATAACACTTGGCCAAGAACATTTTTCAATGCGATTGGTTTAAAAGCGATATCAGCTGGGATTGTATCTTTGTATTTAGTCATTGATACAAATTTAACGTTTGTTGGTACATCTCCACGATCGAAGTTATCCCATTCAGTTGCTGTTACAGCGTCTGAAAGTTGGATAGCACGGTCAGGACGGAAGTTAGCGAAAATGATAGCATCATTATCGGCTACCTGGCCTACTGGTTTGCCGTCAGCATCAACAATAACTGTTGGCTCAACGAATTCATCAGTAACGTCTTTAGCGTAGTTAGCATTTACAACTTCAATTGCGTCGTCGCCAGTTTCGCCTTTACCGTTAAAGATAACATCATAAGCTTTTTGTACACGTTCCCAACGGTTATCACGGTCCATTGCATAGTAACGTCCAGAAATTGAAGCGATTTGACCTAAGTTTTCTTTGGCCATTACTTTTTCAAGTGATTCAATATAACCTGGCGCTGCATGTGGATCAACGTCACGTCCATCTAAGAAAGCATGTAGGTATAATTTTTCAACACCTTTAGCTTTAGCATCTTTAATCAATGCTTCGATATGACGTAAGTGGCTGTGCACCCCACCATCAGATAATAATCCAAAGATGTGTAAAGCTGATTGGTTGTCAGTTACATGAGTGTAAGCACCGTTTAATGCTTCATTCTCAGCAAATTCACCATCTTCAATAGCTTTATCGATTCGAGTTAGGCTTTGGTATACAATACGGCCAGCACCAATATTTGTATGGCCAACTTCAGAGTTACCCATTTGTCCATCAGGTAG
>NZ_JBOEQF010000685.1:0-949 GCF_050689315.1 Aerococcus sp. L_32 | reverse complement strand
GAAGATTGATTTAATCAATCTTCCCTCGGATTTTTTTGTTTAATGATAAATTATTTGTCGAAGCTCACACTCTAGTCGGATTCACACCCTTGTAATCGGATTTGCGTCGCACCTTAGTCGGGTTCACTCGACCAGCTAAAGTCCACTTCAGAATAGTTTGCATCACACTTTGTGTGATACGGCACTATTCTTCCAGTTTATGAGCGAGTTGATGCTTTAGCACTTACTCGCTTAAATGCGTTAGAAGTTGTTTAGCTGAGCGCTCTCACTCACACCCTTGTATTATTTCTGCATTTTTATGACTTGTACTTTTTTCAATAGTCGCCATAAACGAATCAAGGCGAAGACGTACATGATTTCTAATTGATAGACAACATAGAAGCCAAATAGGTTAAAGATGGTAATGACCATAAGTGGCATGGTTAATGACGCAAGGGCTAAAGAGAACCGCATTTTAAAGGTTAGTCTTAACCGAGTTGAATCGGGTAGCATACCAATTACTAGGGCAATCATCAGGCCAGCTAGCATTAGATTTAATAGGCTAGATAGGGCCACAATGATGAAGATAATCGGGTAGTAGGCCCAAGTTAGGCTAGTCATTGACTGGATAATACCTTTGACACCATCGCTATTGGCAGAGTCACCTAATTGTGTGTAGGTGAAGGCGATAGGTTGGCCTATGAATGATATGGTTAGGTTATCTGAGTTGTTTTCAACAGTAATCAGATTGTTTTGACTAGTCGTCACGTTTTGATTGGCGATTTCATCATTTGGATCAAAGGCATAGGTTATCAGGTCTGTTTCAAAAATAAAGGCTGCTTGGTCATCGCTGGTGGCGAGTTTGCCATCTGTCACTTGATAGTCAGGGATTTGATTAACGATCGATGTTGCGTTGGTTTCTAATAAATCAAATACTTTCAAAGTGTCGAAGAAGGTCGGAATTGCGGAG
>NZ_JBOEQF010000684.1:0-958 GCF_050689315.1 Aerococcus sp. L_32 | reverse complement strand
GGTTTTAGCCACTGCGATAGATGCTGCAACTGCCGCACCACCTGCTGGCCCTACCAATAAACCTTCATTGATGGCTAACAAACGACTAGTTTCTTTGGCCTTGGCCAAATCAATAGCCACAATACTGTCGTATAAAGTGGTATCCAAATTCAAAGGCAATAAACCTGGGTTGAATCCAGTAGCTACACTTGGCTTAGCCATTTCACCTGACAAGAATTTGCTATCCTTATCTTCTACCGCGTAGAGTTGGATATCCTTATTCTCTTGTCTAAGGGCTGTTCCAACGCCCGTCATCGTCCCACCAGTTGCGATAGTTGATACAAAGGCATCTGGCGCGCCGTTTAAGGCTTCGATGATTTCTGGTCCTGTTGTTTTTTCATGGACGGCAGCGTTGCCCTCATCATCGTAAACATCAATAAATAGGTGGTTGCCCGCTTCAGCGTAAGCCCGCGCTTGGGTCATCGCATCTACAACACCTTGTTTGCCGGGTATTAGTTGCACTTGAGCCCCGTATGCACGCAAGATTGTCAAGTCATGGTGAGTGGCTGTATCTGGAACAAAGGCCTTTGTATCATAACCCTTGCTCGCTCCTAGTAAGGCGAAAGAGGCAGCAACTTCGGCTGTGGTTGCGACCACAATTTGTTGGCCCGCTTGTAAGCGACCCTCATTTTCCGCTACTTCAATCATGTTTAAGGCAACTCGGTCGTAAATTGATCCGGTTGGGTTAGCTGTTTCGAGTTTGACGTATACCTGGGCGGCTTTATATGGGACTGTTCGTTGCAATTTCAGTAATGGTGTTTCTCCGATTAATTGACTCATATAATTTGTAACTTCCATGTTCTAGCTCAAACCTTTCTCTATTAAATGATTGCATAACCTTGTTGATTGTGCCTATTATAGCAAACCTTGTCCTTAAGCTTGGTCTTCAATGCCTTTTAAATCTTCAGCTGTGAATTGG
>NZ_JBOEQF010000683.1:0-958 GCF_050689315.1 Aerococcus sp. L_32 | reverse complement strand
TCAATTCACAGCTGAAGATTTAAAAGGCATTGAAGACCAAGCTTAAGGTCAAGGTTTGCTATAATAGGCACAATCAACAAGGCTATGCAATCATTTTATAGAGAAAGGTTTGAGCTAGAACATGGAAGTTACAAATTATATGAGTCAATTAATCGGAGAAACACCATTACTGAAATTGCAACGAATAGTCCCATATAAAGCCGCCCAAGTATACGTCAAACTCGAAACAGCTAACCCAACCGGATCAATTTACGACCGAGTTGCCTTAAACATGATTGAAGTAGCGGAAAATGAGGGTCGCTTACAAGCGGACCAACAAATTGTGGTCGCAGCCACAGCCGAAGTTGCTGCCTCTTTCGCCTTACTAGGAGCGAGCAAGGGTTATGATACAAAGGCCTTTGTCCCAGATACAGCCACTCACCATGACTTGACAGTCTTACGTGCATACGGGGCTCAAGTGCAACTAATACCCGGCAAACAAGGTGTTGTAGATGCGATGACCCAAGCGCGGGCTTACGCTGAAGCGGGTAACCACCTATTTATCGACGTTTATGATGATGAGGGCAACGCTGCCGTCCATGAAAAAACAACAGGACCAGAAATCATCGAAGTCTTAAACGGCGCGCCAGATGCCTTTGTATCAACCATCGCAACTGGTGGAACGATGACGGGTGTTGGAACAGCCCTTAGACAGGAAAACAAGGACATCCAACTCTATGCGGTAGAAGATAAGGATAGCAAATTCTTGTCAGGTGAAATGGCTAAGCCAAGTGTAGCTACTGGATTCAACCCAGGTTTATTGCCTTTGAATTTGGATACCACTTTATACGACAGTATTGTAGCTATTGATTTGGCCAAGGCCAAAGAAACTAGTCGTTTGTTAGCCATCAATGAAGGTTTATTGGTAGGGCCAGCAGGTGGTGCGGCAGTTGCAGCAGCTATCGCAGTGGCTAAAACA
>NZ_JBOEQF010000682.1:0-963 GCF_050689315.1 Aerococcus sp. L_32 | reverse complement strand
GTGACGAGCTAAGACGTGATTGACATTCTGGCGGAAAAATTCATCGTATATGTGTAAAGCTGCACCACCAGGATAGCCAAAAATAATCTCTGCACCTTGATCTCGCAAGGCATTGACGAGCAATTCCGTTCCTATACTGGTCTTCTTCGTTCTCTCCACATGAGCACCCCAATTCTTTAAGATTTCATTTCCTTGGTATTGAAAGCAATAAAAAAGGCATCCCACAAACAGTATGTGGGATGCCAAGTCCCACTCAACATCGAATAGGACTCAAATTAACAGTTGTTAATTCCAGTCCTACGTCACGATAATGACTACAATATTAAAATTCGCTACTTTGAACGATTTCATAATGAGTGAAACTCCTCTCGTCTTTTTTTATGATTCAATAACGAAAGTATACTGAGAACTCTTTAACTTGTCAACGGCTATTTTTAATTGTTTTCTCATTTATATACCTGTGATTCGCCATATTGACTTTCTTCCTTGGTATGATAAGTTTAATTTAATAGAATATTCGACTACATTCAGAAAGGATACGCCATGACATCAACCACAGGAAAAACCATCATCGAACTCGACAATGTCTGCTTCAACCGCCAAGATAAGGCCATATTAAAAAATATCCAATGGACCATCAACCAGGGGCAACACTGGTCCCTACTTGGTTTGAATGGGTCTGGTAAGTCATCCATCATCAACATTCTAACCGGATATAATTTTCCTTCTAGCGGTCAGGTGAAGGTCCTTGACCAGTTATTTGGCGTATCCTCAATCCCTGACCTTCAAAAACGAATCGGCATCGTTTCTGCTTGGATCAACCAAGAAATCCCAAGCCACTTATCTGTATTAGATACCATTATTTCGGGTAAATTTGCCAGTCTAGGCCTTTATCAAAAAGTAACGGATTCTTTAATCCAGGAAGCTGAAGACCTCTTAGAAACCTTTAATTTCGCCGCATTT
>NZ_JBOEQF010000681.1:0-963 GCF_050689315.1 Aerococcus sp. L_32 | reverse complement strand
ATGACGAGCTAAGACGTGATTGACATTCTGGCGGAAAAATTCATCATATATATGTAAAGCTGCACCACCAGGATAGCCAAAAATAATCTCTGCACCTTGATCTCGCAAGGCATTGACGAGCAATTCCGTTCCTACACTGGTCTTCTTCGTTCTCTCCACATGAGCACCCCATTTCTTTAAAATTTCATTTCCTTGGTATTGAAAGCAATAAAAAAGGCATCCCACAAACAGTATGTGGGATGCCAAGTCCCACTCAACATCGAATAGGACTCAAATTAACAGTAGTTAATTCCAGTCCTACGTCACGATAATGACTACAATATTAAAATTCGCTGCTTTGAACGATTTCATAATGAGTGAAACTCCTCTCGTCTTTTTTAATGATTCAATAACGAAAGTATACTGAGAACTCTTTAACTTGTCAATGGATATTTTTAATTGTTTTCTCATTTATATATCTGTGATTCGCCATATTGACTTTCTTACTTGGTATGATAAGTTTAATTTAATAGAATATTCGACTACATTTAGAAAGGATACGCCATGACATCAACCACAGAAAAAACCATCATCGAACTCGACAATGTCTGCTTCAACCGCCAAGATAAGGCCATATTAAAAAACATCCAATGGACCATCAACCAAGGGCAACACTGGGCCCTACTTGGTTTGAATGGGTCTGGTAAGTCGTCCATCATCAACATTCTAACCGGCTATCATTTTCCCTCTAGCGGTCAGGTGAAGGTCCTTGACCAGTTATTTGGCGTATCCTCAATCCCTGACCTACAAAAACGAATCGGTATAGTTTCTGCTAGGATCAACCAAGAAATCCCAAGCCACTTATCTGTATTAGATACCATTATTTCGGGTAAATTTGCCAGTCTAGGCCTTTATCAAAACGTGACGGATTCTTTAATCCAGGAAGCTGAAGACCTCTTAGACACCTTTAATTTCGCCGCATTC
>NZ_JBOEQF010000680.1:0-964 GCF_050689315.1 Aerococcus sp. L_32 | reverse complement strand
GGTGTTGAAGTGGCTAGCCGTTTTGGTAACGAATTAATGGATGAAATTGCCTACGACGATACTCAAGGTTTCTACCGTCTAACCAACCATATGGGTGGTTTTGAAGGTGGTATGACAACTGGTATGCCAATTATTGTCCGTGGTTACAAAAAACCAATCCCAACACAATATCATCCATTACAATCAGTGGATATCTACACCAAAGAACCGTACAAAGCGTCGATTGAACGTTCTGACATTACGGCAGTACCCCGTGCAGCCATTATTGGTGAGACAGTAATCGCTACTGAATTAGCCCAAGCAATTTTAGAAAAATTTCCACATGATGACTACAATGAATTAGTCAAAGCAGTAAACAACTACCGCGAATACGCTAAAAACCCTGACATTTGGCAAAATGAAGGAGAGTAAAACATCCATGAAAGAATTAATGATTGATGCCAATGCACTAGAAGGGACAATCACGATTCCTGGTGATAAATCAATTTCTCACCGGGCAATTATGTTCGCTTCTATTGCTAAAGGCACCACAAAAATTGAAGGCTTTCTACATGCGGAAGACTGTATTTCAACTATGAATATCTTCCGAGATTTAGGTGTTCAAATTGATGAAGAGGCAGATGGGGCTGTCATCGTTCACGGTAAGGGTATTGAAGGCTTGACTGCACCAGATCATGCCTTAGATGCTGGAAACTCCGGTACGACTATGCGTTTACTGGCAGGACTTTTCTCAGGATTCCCATTTAAAATTAAAATGATTGGTGACGAATCCCTATCAAAACGACCAATGAACCGTGTTATGCTACCATTGCGCCAAATGGGGGCATCGATTTCTGGCTCAGAAGGTAGCGAGTTTGCGCCTTTGTATATCCAACCAGTGGACCACTTAAATGCTATTGAATATGATATGCCAGTGGCGTCTGCTCAAGTAAAATCATCGATTTTATTGGCAGGTTTAACTGCT
>NZ_JBOEQF010000679.1:0-966 GCF_050689315.1 Aerococcus sp. L_32 | reverse complement strand
GATCAATGTCCACTTGATCGATACCAAGGCTGTATCCATTATCATTGCCCACGAAGTGAAAGAATTGATTCGTCTGATTGAATCAGGCTATACAGCTGAACAAATTATTCCAGCCATGAACCAAATGATTCAAGATTCAGAAATTTATGTCTTTATCGAAGATTTAAACAACTTGGTCAAAGGCGGCCGGGCCAAAGCAGCCTCAGCTTTTATAGGGTCTGTATTAAAAATCTATCCGATCCTACGATTTGAAGATGACGGGACAGTAGACGTTTTTGAGAAAATCCGTACTGAAGGAAAGATTAAAAAATCTTGGTTGCATATCTATGAAGAAGCCCGCGACCAATTTGGTGACCGTCTGCATTTAGGCTTTGCCCACGGTGATGCCTATGATAAGGCCATTGAATTCAGAGACTTTTTCCTAGAAAACTATCCAAATGAAGACATCATTATCCGTTATTTAACACCCGTTTTAGGGGTTCACGGCGGTAAGGGTGCATTGGGAATGGGGATACTAGTAGATGCTGACTTAGACTAAGCGGAGGCTTTATGTTATCAACACTTATTTACTTGGAAAATGACTTAGACCAATACTTGATGCTCCACCGGACGAAAAAAGCCAACGACGTCAACCATGGGAAATGGATTGGTATCGGCGGCAAATTTGAACATGGTGAATCACCTATGGAATGTTTGGAAAGAGAAGTCAAAGAAGAGGCTAGCCAAAACTTGAAATCAGCCGTTTTTCGAGGAATAGTCACTTTTATCTATGCTGACCAAGAACCTATGTATATTTTCTTATATACGGGTCAATTGGAAAATAATGAGGTCGGACAAACCAGAGAAGGGGACCTAGCTTGGGTAGACAAGGATAAGATTTTTGACCTAACTCTTTGGGAAGGCGACCGTATTTTCCTCAAAGAATTGATTGGGTCATCTACATTGATGGATATTAAATTAGTTTAC